>NZ_JBSFUB010000006.1:0-170598 GCF_053591575.1 Streptomyces altiplanensis
TCTCCCCCCCCCCCCCTCCCTCCCTCTGCTCCCCCCCGCCCCCACCCGCGGGGGGGGGGGGGGGTCCCCCCGCCCCCCCCCCGGCCGGTGCGGGAAACCCGGGTGTCGCGGGCGGTCAGGACTCGACGCTCTCCTTGTCGGCGGCCTCGGCGGCCTTGGCCTCCGCGGCACGCTGTTCCGTCTTCTTGTTGGCGATGAGGCTGGTGATCGTGGTGATGATCAGCACGCCGCAGATGACCGTCAGCGAGAAGGGGATGGAGATCTCGGGAACGTGCACCCCGGACTCGTGCAGGGCGTGCAGCACCAGCTTGACGCCGATGAAGCCCAGGATGACCGACAGGCCGTAGCTCAGGTGGACCAGCTTCTTGAGCAGTCCGCCGATGAGGAAGTACAGCTGCCGCAGACCCATGAGGGCGAAGGCGTTGGCGGTGAAGACGATGTACGGGTCCTGGGTGAGACCGAAGATCGCCGGGATCGAGTCCAGCGCGAACAGCACATCGGTGGTGCCGATGGCGAGCATGACGACCATCAGGGGCGTCAGGACGCGCTTGCCGTTGTTCCGGATGAAGAGCTTGGTGCCGTGGTACCTGTCGGCGACACCGAAGCGGTTCTCGATCGACTTGAGGAGGCGGTTCTCCTCGAAAGCCTCTTCCTCCTCCTCTGCGCGCGCCTCCTGGATGAGCTTCCAGGCGGTGTAGATCAGGAACGCGCCGAAGATGTAGAAGACCCACGAGAAGTTGGCGATGACAGCGGCGCCGGCAGCGATGAAGATCGCACGCAGCACCAGAGCTATCAGCACACCGATGAGCAGCACGCGCTGCTGGAGGTGGGACGGCACCGAGAACTTCGCCATGATCAGGACGAAGACGAAGAGGTTGTCCACGCTGAGCGATTTCTCGGTGATGAAGCCGGCGAAGAACTCTCCGGACGCCTGCGCGGTGCCGAAGATCAGCAGTCCCAGGCCGAAGAGCACGGCCAGGGCGATCCAGACGACCGACCAGATTCCGGCTTCCTTGATCGACACGTCATGGGGCTTGCGCCCGATGAGGAAGTCGACGGCGATCAGGGCGACCAGACCAAGAATGGTCAGCACCCAAAGGGTCATAGAAACATCCACTGCGCCTCCGGCAGATAGCTACGGCAACTCATTCAGCGTCGTCGCTGCCGGAGGTCTCTTCCACCCGAGCGCTTTCAGCGCCTCGGGCCGACGCCCCGGGACCGATGGCGGTCCGTATTGACGGGTACGTCGCAGTCGGGAGTACTCCCCTCCGCTCCTCGAAGGGTACAGGAACACCCAAGAAAAGGTAAAGGGATGACTAAAGAGGCCTCAAAAGCGCTGGCCAGCGGGGTGATTGCAGTTATCGCCTCTATCGCCTCGCTGCCGCCACCTGCGCCAGCACCTGCTGTACGACCTGGCTGCCCAGTGGCGGCAGCAGCGGTTCGTACGTCCAGGTGTGGCCGACCCACGGGTCGATCAGGTGGTCGTCGGGCACCGGTGTGACACGCAGCAGCGCCCGCCACAGCGGGTCGAGCACCGGGCCGTACGCACTCGCGTCCTCGCGGTCGGCGACCATCATCAGATGCACGCCGACCGACGGCCCCTCGTCGGCCAGGTAGCGGAGCTGGGTGACGGCGCGGTCGTCGAAGCCGTGCGGGAAGTCGTTGACGATCAGGAGCTGCTCGGCCGTGTCCAGACCGGGCGGGAGCGAGTCCGCCGCCCCGCCCCGGAGCGCCATCTGCACCAGGTCCACGCGCTGCGTGAGCTTGGCCAGCACCGCCGTCACGCCCTGAGCGCCCGCGGCGGGCGGCGCGTCGAGCACCCCCGCCCCGGTCAGCGGGGCGAGCGCGGGCGTGCCCGTGCCCGCCGGGTCGATGACATGGACCGTGAACTCACCGGCGGGATACACCGCCAGCAGGCGTGCCGCGTGCGCGACGGCCGACTCCATGGCCGCCCTGCGCAGCTGGTCGGACTCCAGCATCAGCGCGGCCTCGGAACCGGAGCGGCCGCTGTCGATCCACAGGCCACGCTCCAGCGGCAGGCGCAGCAGCATGGGGATGCGCAGGTCCGGGCGCTCGGGCAGATGAAGATCGCCGACGCGCAGCGCCATCGGGATCTCCATGGGGACCCGGTAACCGTGCCAGACCGGGTTGTCCCAGGAGGCGAAGGCGGGCGGCAGGGCGGGTTCGACGACGTCGGATTCGGCGGCGAGCTGGGCCAGGTCGCGCTCCAGCACGTCGCGGGCCCGGCCGACGAGCTCGTCGTGCTTGGCCCGGGCCGTCGCGCGGGCGGTGTCGCCGGCGGTGCCGATCCGGCTGCGCGGGTCGGAGAGGGCCCTGTCGAGCTCCTGCTCCATCCGGGACTCGGCGAAGTCCACCGCGCTGCGGTACGCCGCGGTGGTGCGGGCCAGGTCCTCGAACATGCCCCACACCTGGTTGTACAGCCGCTCGTCCATGGACCAGCCGGTCGCGTCGCCCGCGACGGGCTGCGGGTGCTGTCCCGGCGGAACCGGCGGCGCGGTGGGCTGCGGGGGCGGGGGCGCGGTGTTCCGGCGGCGCGGGTGCGCGTAGTCGATGGGGCCGCCGGGCGCTGTCCGGGGCGCACCGCTGTCCGGGCCGTCCGCCGCCGCGGGCGAGGAGGCGGGAGAGTGCGGCGGCGCGGGAACAGGTGCGGGCGGCGGCGGGGTGCCGGTCTGCGCGTCGTGTCCGCCGTTCGTCGCCCGGGACGGCGTACGGCGTGTCCGGCCGCCGTCCTGGGAACGGGCCGGGGGCGCCGCGACGGAGCGGGCCAGGCCGCTGCTGACGGCTTCCTGGATGGCGGCGGCGAGCTCGTGGGCCTGCGCGAGGCCCTGGTCGCCGAGCATCTCGGCGAGGCCGCCCGCGTAGCCCTGTCCCACGGCGCGCACCTTCCAGATGCCCTGCCTGCGGTAGAGCTCCAGGACGACGACCGCCGACTCGCTGTCCAGTCCGGTCACGGTGTAGCTGGCGACCTCGGAGCCGTCGAGCCCGGTGACGGAGACGAAGGGCGCCGCGAGGACACCGAAGCGGTCCGGGCCGCCCGCGCCCAGGGGAAGGGCGAGCAGGATGTTCACCCGGTGCACGGTCTCGGGCAGCGCGCCGAGGTCCACCGCGAGCCGGTGGTCGGCCGCGGCCTGCCTGGACACTTCGAGCCCGGGGAGGTTCGGCGAGCCGGGGTGGGCGACCCACTCCGTGCCGCGTACGGCGCCCTGCTCGTCGCCGAGAGTCGCACCGGCCACGACCGGCTTGCCGGCCGACACCCTGATCTCCACACGGGCCTGGGGCAGGGGGTGGTTCTGCCCCCGGACCAGCTCGGCCGTCATCGCCTGTCTCCCCGCGTCGCGTCGTCGCCGGCCACAGCGGTGGCCGGTGGTGGCAAGTGGTGGCAAGTGGTGCAGCTCCCGGCGGCACGATGCCTCCGGGAGCTGCGCGTACTGCGGCAGAGGCCTGCTTACAGGTGCGGCAGGATCGACGGCATCAGGTCCTGGAAGGTACGGCCGTTGGCGGGGTTGCCGATGGCGGTCATCTTCCAGCCGGCGCCGGCGCGGTGCACCTTGGCCATGATCTGGGCGGTGTACTGGCCGCCGCCGTCGAGCGTGTAACGGGCCATCTCCTGGCCGTTCGTCTCGTCGACGATGCGGCAGAACGCGTTCTGCACTTCCTGGAACGTCTGGCCGGTGAAGGAGTTCACCGTGAAGACGATCTGGTCGATGTGGACCGGAACCCGCTGGAGGTCGACGAGGATCGCCTCGTCGTCCCCGCCCTGGCCGGCGCCGCCGACCAGGTTGTCACCGGTGTGCTTCACAGAGCCGTCGTCGCTGACGAGGTGACGGAAGAAGACGACGTCGACCGGCTGCTTGTCCGCGAACAGGACCGCCGAGGCGTCGAGGTCGACCTCCCGGGTGCGCGAGCCGAACAGACCGCGACGCGGCGCGGCCTGCCACCCGAGCCCCATGCGCACAGCGGTCAGGGTTCCCCCGTCGCTCTTCTGCAGGCTGATGGCCTGACCCTTGGTCATGTTGACCGTCACGCGCTGTCCCCTCTCCACAAACGCCACCACCGCCCGTGTGTGCGGCTGTCCAGCACCCTACGCAGTCGCGCCGAGGCCGACACACCCCGCGTGTACTTTGTGTCGGTCTTGCAACACACCAGGTGCCGGCCCGTCAGACCTGCCCCGCCTCCCTCATCTGCCGCAGCTCCTTCTTCAGCTCGCCCACCTCGTCGCGCAGCCGCGCGGCCACCTCGAACTGCAGCTCGGCGGCGGCCGCCCGCATCCGTTCGGTCATCTCCTCGATGAGCGAGGCCAGTTCGGCGGCCGGGCGGTCGGTGAGCACTTCGCCCTTCTTGCCCGCCCTGCCGCCGGCCCTGGCCGCCTTGCCGCCGAGCGCCGGGACCGGAGCCTTGGCGTCCTTGCCCTCCTTCGCCTGCCGGAAACCGGAGCCGAGGAGCTCCTCGGTGTCGACCTGTTCGCGCGCGATCGTCGCGACGATGTCGTTGATCTTCTTGCGCAGCGGCTGCGGATCGATCCCGCGCTCCGTGTTGTACGCGATCTGCTTCTCCCGGCGCCGGTTGGTCTCGTCGATGGCCTTCTCCATCGCCGGGGTGATCTTGTCGGCGTACATGTGGACCTGGCCGGAGACGTTGCGCGCCGCGCGGCCGATGGTCTGGATCAGGGAGGTTCCGGAGCGCAGGAAGCCTTCCTTGTCGGCGTCGAGGATGGCCACCAGTGAGACCTCGGGCAGGTCGAGGCCCTCGCGGAGCAGGTTGATGCCGACCAGGACGTCGTACTCACCGGCGCGCAGCTCGCGCAGCAGCTCGACGCGGCGCAGGGTGTCGACGTCGCTGTGCAGGTAGCGGACCTGGATGCCGAGTTCGAGGAAGTACTCGGTGAGGTCCTCGGCCATCTTCTTCGTGAGGGTGGTGACCAGGACGCGCTCGTCCTTCTCGGTGCGCTTCCTGATCTCGTGCACCAGGTCGTCGATCTGGCCCTCGGTGGGCTTGATGACCACTTCGGGATCGATGAGGCCGGTGGGGCGGATGATCTGCTCCACGAAGCCGTCGGAGCGCGAGAGTTCGTACGCGCCGGGGGTGGCGGAGAGGTAGACCGCCTGGCCCACGCGCTGCTGGAACTCCTCCCACTTCAGGGGGCGGTTGTCCAGGGCGGACGGCAGCCGGAAGCCGTGGTCGACGAGGGTCCGCTTGCGGGACGCGTCGCCCTCGTACATCGCGCCGATCTGCGGCACGGTGACGTGCGACTCGTCGATGACCAGCAGGAAGTCCTCGGGGAAGTAGTCGATGAGGGTGTGGGGCGCGGTGCCGGGCGCACGGTCGTCCATGTGCATCGAGTAGTTCTCGATGCCGGAGCAGCTGCCGATCTGGCGCATCATCTCGAGGTCGTACGTGGTGCGCATGCGCAGACGCTGGGCCTCCAGCATCTTGCCCTGCTTCTCCATCTCGGCGAGCCGCCCCTCCAGCTCCTTCTCGATGCCCCTGATGGCCTTCTCCATGCGCTCGGGTCCGGCGACGTAGTGGCTGGCCGGGAAGACGTACAGCTGCTGGTCCTCGCTGATGATCTCGCCGGTGAGCGGGTGGAGGGTCGAGAGCGCCTCGATCTCGTCGCCGAACATCTCGATGCGGACGGCCAGTTCCTCGTAGACCGGGAAGATCTCGATGGTGTCGCCGCGGACCCGGAAGGTGCCGCGCGTGAAGGCCATGTCGTTGCGGGTGTACTGGATGTCGACGAAGCGGCGCAGCAGCTGGTCGCGGTCGATCTCCTCGCCGACCTTCAGGGGCACCATGCGGTCCACGTACTCCTGCGGCGTACCGAGGCCGTAGATGCAGGAGACGGAAGCGACCACGACGACGTCGCGGCGGGTGAGCAGCGAGTTCGTCGCGGAGTGGCGCAGCCGCTCGACCTCCTCGTTGATCGAGGAGTCCTTCTCGATGTAGGTGTCCGACTGCGGGACGTACGCCTCGGGCTGGTAGTAGTCGTAGTACGAGACGAAGTACTCGACGGCGTTGTTCGGCAGGAGTTCGCGGAACTCGTTGGCCAGCTGGGCGGCGAGGGTCTTGTTCGGCGCCATGACGAGCGTGGGGCGCTGGAGCTTCTCGATCATCCAGGCAGTGGTCGCCGACTTGCCGGTGCCGGTCGCGCCGAGCAGGACCACATCCTTCTCACCTGCGCGGATACGCCGTTCCAGCTCGGCGATGGCCGCCGGCTGGTCACCGCTGGGCTGGTAGGAACTGACGACCTCGAAGGGCGCCACCGTACGTTCGATCTTGGAAACGGGCCGCATGCATCAACCGTACGACCCGGCACTGACACTCACGCGGTGATCGCGTGGGGTCACCGGCGCCTCGACGCTTCCGGGACCGGCCGCGAGGCGCCCGTCCCGGCCGGACGCCGCCGGCCGGGACGGCCCCGCACCAGCAGCGGAGCGGACATCACGACCACGCCCGCCAGGAACAGGAAGACCACCGGGCCGATCAGCATCGGCGCGAGGAGCAGGAGGGACGTCTCGCCGGCGACGGCGCCCGCGGGCCCGTGGAGATGGACGTCGAGCGCCGCCATACCGGTGTAGTGCATGCCGCTCACGGCCAGGCCCATGACGAGGCCGGCACCCAGACCGGGCAGGAGTCCGCGGACCGACACGGCGGCCCAGAGAGCGAAGGTCGCGGCGACCACCGCGATCACCACGGAGAGCCCGACGGTGAGGGTGTCGTACTCGAGCCGGCCGCGCAGACGCATTCCGGCCATGCCGAGGTAGTGCATGGAAGCGATCCCCAGACCGGTGACGGCGCCGCCCGTGACCAGGGCCATCGCAGTGGCCCCCTGGTACCCGACGATGAAGACGCCGATGCCGGCCATGACGACGGCGACACCGAGACTGGCGTACGTCAGGGGGGCGTCGTAAGTGACCGGGGCCTCTTTCACCGTGAAGCCCGTCATCGCGATGAAGTGCATGGTCCATACGCCCGAGCCGATGGCGGTCGCGCCGAGCGCGAGCCAGCCGGACTTCCGGCCGCGCCCGCTCGTGAGCGACCTCGCGGTGCAGCGCAGTCCGAGCGCGCCGCCGAGGCACGCCATGAGGTACGCCGCGACCGGGGTGGCGAGGCCGTGGCTGAATCCGTCGACAGTGCCCTGCATGCCCTGGGTGTCCCTCGGCTTCGGTCGCTCGGGTGGAAAGGCCCTGCCAGTGGTACGGAGGCCCGGTCGGGCGAGAGTAGGCCGGGCCGGGTGGTCCGCACGCGTTTTTCGGCAATTCGCCGAGAGTGGGACCCCCGTGCGACGCGACACGGGTGGTTTCGTTCATTTCGTGGCCATCCTTCGCCTGTCCATCGTTGGTCATTCGCTGTCACTCTCGGACTGTCTGTGATCACTCGATGTGAGGAGTCCTTGTGTACGCACGCACCGCCTCGGCCAGGGCCGCCGCACTCCTGGGCGCCGCCGCACTGCTGCTGCCCGGCACGGCCGCCCAGGCGGCCCCTGCCGCCGGCCCCCACGACGAGCCCATCGTCATCGCCCACCGGGGCGCGTCCGCGTACGCGCCCGAGAACACGCTGGCGGCGGTCGACCTGGCCGACCGGATGGGCTTCGCGTGGGTCGAGAACGACGTCCACCGCACCAAGGACGGCGAACTGGTGGTCGTACACGACGACAGCCTCGCCAGGACCACCGACGTGGAACAGGTCTTCCCCGGCCGGTCGCCGTGGAAGATCAAGGACTTCACCGCGGCGGAGATCGCCAGGCTGGACGCGGGCAGCTGGTTCGGCCCGCAGTTCACGGGCGCGCGCGTGCCGACCCTGAAGCAGTACGTGAACCGGGTCGAGCGCAACCACCAGAGGCTGCTCCTGGAGATCAAGAAGCCCGAGATCTACCCGGGCATCGAGAAGGACACCCTGCGCGTACTGCGCAAGGAGGGCTGGCTGGACCGCCACCACGTCAAGCACAAGCTCGTCATCCAGAGCTTCGGGGCGGACAGCGTGAAGGCGGTGCACGAGCAGCGGCCCGACGTCACGACAGGCTTCCTCGGTACGCCCGCGGTCGCCGACCTGCCGAAGTACGCAAAGTTCACGGACCAGATCAATCCGACGCACACCTCGCTCACGGCCGACTACGTGGCAGCCGTCCACAAGCTGAAGGGCGCGCACGGCAAGCAGCTCCGGGTCAGCACCTGGACGGTGAACACGGCGGCGGCCGCGGCGCGGGTCGACGGCTTCGGCGTGGACGGGATCATCACCAACAACCCCGACATCGTCCGGGACGCCGTCAGCCGGTGAGGCCCGGAACCGGCCGGGCTGTCAGTGCCCGGCCGTACCGTGGTGCGCATGGACAGTGACGGGCAGTGCGTGGAGTGGGCGGTCGTCGGCAGTGGCGACAGCGGCATCGGACCGCTGCTGCTCGCCGCCACCGGTGAGGGGCTGGTCTGCGTGGTCTTCCACGCCGGCCCCGAGGTGCGGGAGACGATACTCGGCCGGCTGCGGGCGCGACTGGGCGCCGAGGTGACGCGGGCGCCGGCCTCCGCGCGGCTGGCCGAGCCCATACGGCAGTTCACGGCGTACTTCGCGGGCGAGCTGCGCGACTTCACCCTGCCGCTGGACTGGTCGCTCACCTCCGGATTCAACCGGCAGGTGCTGCGCGAGCTGGCGACCGGTGTTCCGTACGGCACGGTCGTCGGTTACGGCGATCTGGCGGGGCGGGTCGGGCAGCCCGGTGCGGCGCAGGCGGTCGGCGCGGCGATGGGGTCGAATCCGCTGCCCGTGGTGGTGCCCTGCCACCGGGTGGTGGAGAGCGACGGCGGACTCGGCGGGTTCGGCGGCGGCCTGGAGACCAAACGGGCGCTGCTGGCCCTCGAAGGGGTGCTGCCGCAACCGCTGTTCTGAGCCGGGCGGACTTCGCGGAGGTTTTCTCGGTTCCGTACGTTCGTAAGGACTGGCACACTGCGGCGGTGACTACCATCCCTGCCGCACACGAGCCAGGATCCGGGTCCTTCGCCGGCCGCCTGCCGACCGGCGAGAGCCTGCCGGTCCCCGAGCGTTCCTTCGTCACGCGGGGCCTCCTCCCGCTGGAGGGGGAGATGCGGGTCGAGCCGCTCGCCGCCGGGACCGGCCCGACGTTCCAGCGCGTGGAGCGCGCGGCCATGCCGCTGGACGGCGCCGCGCTCTCCCTCCGGGACGGTCTGCCGCCCCAGGTGTCCGGCGAGGGGCGGCGCAGGACGAACGGCCGTGTCGCCGCAGCGCTCGCGGCCGGCGGGGGAAAGGCGTACGCACGGTGAGTACGGCCGACAAGACGACCGGCGGGACAGCCGGCACAACGGCCGCGACAGCGGCCGTACCCGGGCCCGAGGCACTGCGCGCCCTCCAGCGGCGCACCTCGGCCGTACTCGTCGTGAGCCAGATCCTGGGCGGCCTCGGCGTGCCCATCGGCATCGCCCTCGCCCCCGTCCTGGCGGTCGAGGTCAGCGGCACGGAGGCCGTGTCGGGTCTCGCCCCGACCGCCTCCGTCGTCGGTACGGCCCTGCTGTCGATCCCGCTGGCCTCCCTGATGACCTCGCGCGGCCGGCGCCCGGGACTCGTCCTCGCCTATCTGATCGGCGCACTGGGCGCGGCGCTCGTGGTCGTCGCCGCCGTCATCGGGAACTTTCCGCTGCTGCTGGTCGGCATGGCCGGGTTCGGTGCCGCTTCCTCGGCCAACCTCCAGGCGCGTTTCGCCGCCGCCGACCTGGCGGAGCCGGACCGGCGTGCCCGCGCCATCTCGACGGTGGTCTGGGCCACGACGATCGGCGCGGTGCTCGGCCCCAACATCGCGGCCCCGGCGGGCCGGTCCTTCGCCGGCACCTCCATACCCGAGACGGCGGGTCCGTTCCTGTGGGCCGCCGGGATCTTCCTCGTCACGGGGCTGGTCGTCGCCGTGCTGCTGCGCCCCGATCCGCTCCTCACCGCCCGGGCCCTGGCCCCGGAGGGATCGCAGTCCGCGCAGAGCCGTTCCCTGCGTGCCGGGATCGCGGCGGTGGCCGCGTCGTCACGGGCCAGGCTCGCCCTGGTGACCGTGGCCGTCACCCACACCGTCATGGTCTCGATCATGGTGATGACCCCGGTCGACCTGGGCCACCACGGGGCCGGTCTGGAACTCGTCGGCCTCGTCATCAGCGGTCACATCGCCGGCATGTACGCGTTCTCCCCGGTCATGGGCTGGCTGTCCGACCGGGTCGGGCGCCTCGCGGTCATCGGCCTGGCGGCCGGGCTGCTGTGCCTCGCCGCCCTGCTGGCCGGCACGGCGGGCCCCAGCCACGCCCAGACCGCCGCCGGTCTCTTCGTGCTCGGCCTCGGCTGGTCCGCGGGCCTGGTCTCGGGCTCCGCCCTGCTCACCGATTCGGTGCCGCAGCCCGCCCGCGCCGCGGTCCAGGGCCTGTCCGACCTGACCATGAACTCGGCGGCGGGCATCGGCGGCGCGGCCGCCGGCCTGATCGTCTCGCAGGCGAGCTACGGCTGGCTCAACGCGATCGGCGCCTGCCTGCTGCTGCCGATGGCCGTCCTCGCCCTGCTGACGGCCCGCAGCCGCACGGCCGCCGCACCCGGGACAGCCGGCCCGGTCGGCCCGGTCGGAGCGGGGGAACCGGTCGAACCGGCGGAACCGACCGCTAAAGGCTGATGTGGTAGGCCTTGCGCAGCGTCTCGTGCACGGTCCAGGTCGTACGGTCCCCCTCGCGCAGCACACACGCGTCCCCCGGCCCGATCTCCAGGGTGTCGCCGCCGTCCACCTCGACCGTCGCACGCCCGCTGACCACGACGAACAGTTCGTTGGCCTCGGTGTCGGTGACCACGCCGGGCGTGATCTGCCAGATGCCGCGCAGTTGCCTGCCGTCGGGCGACTCCCACAGCACCTTGCCCGACACCACCGGCTCGCCGGAGACGATCTGGCCGGGGTCGAGCGGCTCGGGTCCGAGGTCGGCGTCCGGAATGTGCACGGAGAACGAGGCGGGAGCTTGATCAGTTGTCATCATGGCGCGTCACCTTAGCGGGCACCGGTACCGCCGCATACGTCAGTACCGGTCGGCTGTCAGCACCGGCCGGCAGGAACCCGTACGGTCCGGCTCGCTCCGGACGGCGGCCGGCCGTACGGGCGTGTGGTGAGCGGCTGGAGCCCGCCGGGCGGCCACAGCCCTCACGCGTCACGTGTCACTCGTCGTAATGGCGGGCCTCGACGATGTTCCCGTCGGGGTCGCGGAAGTAGAAGGAGCGGGGAGCGGCGCCCCGGGCCCCGAAGCTGTTGTGGGAGTACGGCGAGACGGCGACGCCACCGTCCTCCAGCCGGCCGCGCAGGGCCTCGAACGCCTGCCGGCCCATGGCGAGACAGACGTGGTTCACCGGGTGGCCGGCCGCGCCCCCGGCTCCGGGGACGGCGTTCATGGCCCCGGCCATGGTGAGCGGGAAGAGGTCGAGCAGCGACTGCGCGGAGACGCGCACGGAGGGGAAGGGCGCTTTGCCCTCCGAGAACTCGGCGGCTCGTACGCCCGGCAGGCCGACGGTCTTCTCGTAGAACTCCAGCGAGGCAAGAGGGTCGTTCACCCACAGCACGACGTGATCGAGATGTGTTTCTGTCATCCGCACAGGCTGCGGTGTGATCGCCGACGGACGCAAGGGACGCGCCGCGGGACGTTTGCGGGCCCGGCCGGTGCGCCAGGAATGGGGGCATGCCTGACACCACGCTGCTGCTGTCCGGGGAGGTGCGGGAGGCGCTGGAGCGGCGTCGCCCCGTCGTAGCCCTCGAATCGACGATCATCGCGCACGGCCTGCCGCGCCCGCGCAATCTGCGGGTCGCGAAGGAGCTGGAGGAGGAGGTGCGTACCGTCGGAGCCGTTCCCGCGACCATTGCCGTCCTCGACGGCCGGGCGCATGTCGGCCTGGACACAGCCCAGTTGGAGCGGATAGCGAACGACGAATCGGTGCGCAAGCTGGGTCATCGCGATCTCGCGCCGGCGCTGGCGGCGGGGGCGAACGGGGCGACGACCGTGTCGGCGACGGCGTTCCTGGCCGCCCGGGCCGGCCTGCGCGTCTTCGCCACCGGCGGGCTCGGCGGCGTACACCGCGAGTGGACCGCGACACAGGACGAGTCGGCGGATCTGGGACTGCTGGCGCGGACGCGGATCACGGTGGTGTGCGCGGGGGTCAAGTCGATCCTCGACGTCCCGGCGACGTTGCAGCGGCTGGAGACGCTGGGGGTCGGCATCCTCGGATACGGCACGGAGCACTTTCCGGGGTTCTATCTGAGCAGTTCGGGGGAGCCGGTCGACTGGACGGTGCGGACGCCCGGTGAGGTGGCGGCGGTGATGCGCGCCCAGGACGCGCTCGGCGGGCCGGAAGCGGCCCTGCTCGTCGCCAACCCCGTACCGGAGGCCGAGCAGCTCGATCCGGCGCTGCACGACCGGGTGCTGGCTCAGGCCCTGGAGGAGTGCAGGGAGCGGAAGATCACGGGCCAGGGGGTCACGCCGTTCCTGCTGGACCGCCTGGTGCGGGGTACGGAGGGCGCCTCCCTGGAGGCCAACCTGGCGGCGGTGCGCGGCAACGTACGGCTGGCGGCGCGGATCGCGGCCGCGTGGACGCGGACATGAGCCCGGCAGCGGGAGGAGGCGCCGGAAGGGGCGCGGGAGGAGGCGCGGGAGGCGGTGGCGACGAGGGCGGGGCCGGGGGCAGGAGCCACGGCTCGGGCGGCGCGCTGCTGGTGGTCGGCGACGTGGTCACCGATGTCGTGGCCCGCCATCGCGCACCGCTCGCGCCGGCGACCGACACGGCGGCGGACATCAGGACGCTGCCGGGCGGGGCGGGCGCCAACGTGGCCTGCTGGGCGGCGTACACAGGTCTCGCGGACGTACGGCTGCTGGCGCGGGTCGGCGCGGACGCGGGTGCCTGGCACGAGGAGCGGTTGCGGCGCGCGCGGGTACGCCCGCAGGTCGTGCTCGACGGGGAGGCGGCGACGGCCACCGTCATCTCCCTGGTCGACGCCGCCGCCGAGCGCACGTTCCTCACCGACAGCGGCGCCGCCCTGCGCCTCTCCCCCGCCGACTGGTCCGCTTCGTTCCTGGACGGCGTCGCCCATCTCCATCTCTCCGGCTACCTCTTCTTCGCCGGTACGAGCCGGCGGACGGCCCGCCTCGCCCTTCTGGAGGCCCGGAAGCGGGGGGTGGCGGTGAGCGTGGACCCCGCGTCGGCCGGGTTCATCGCCGAGCTGGGGGTGGACCGTTTCCTGGAGGCGGCAGCGGGGGCGGACGTACTGCTGCCCAACGCGGACGAGGCCCGGCTGCTCACCGGGCTGCCGGAAGCGGCGGACGCCGCAGCCGAGTTGAGCCGCCGCTTTCCACTCGTCGCCGTCACTCTGGGCGCCGGGGGTGCGCTGCTCGCCGCGGCCGGCCGCGTACGGGACCGCGTCCCGGCCGCCCCGGCGGAGGCGGTGGACTCGACGGGCGCGGGTGACGCGTTCAGCGGTGCGTTCCTTGCGGCGCGCCTCGCCGGGGCGGACGATGCGCAGGCCGCGGCGGCGGGATGTGCGGCCGGAGCGCACGCCGTGACGGTGGTGGGCGGGCGGCCGCCTCTCCCGTGATGCGGCGCTGCTCCTGTGACTCGTCGCGCTCGCGGTGACGCGTCGCGCCTCCGCCGGCCGGCTGCCGGCTCCCGACTCGGCCGAGCGGCCGGCCCCGGCAGGAGTGAGAGAGCGACGGACCGTCCCAGGGGACCGGCGTGGGGGCGGAAGCGAAAGTGGAGGTGGGGATCGAGGCGGGTGCCGCGTCGTGGGCGACTGCCGCGACGCGTGAGCGCCGGGCCGGCGGCACGACGAGGGCCGGGACCGCCGCGTATCCGGTCCCGAAGGCGATCCAGCCCGCCGCGCCCAGTTCGGTCAGGGTGGGCGCGACGACGAACGGACCACAGGAGCGCCCCAGTGGGGTATCCATGCTCCACACGCCCTGGTACGCGCCGATCCGCGAGGCCGGAGCCAGTTCGTACGAGTGTCCGGCCCGCATCTGGAAGGCGACGGCCGGCACCACATTGACGAGGAGCAGCGCCGGCGCGGCCCACGCGGGGGCATCGGCAGGACCGGTCACCCACAGCGGGACGGCGACTTCGAGGAGTTCGCAGTGGAGGATCAGGAGCCCGTTCAGGAGGGCGAGCCCGAGGTGGCGGCGGTCGCGGAGGACGCCGGCGGAGCCACCGCCCGCCTTGCGCCGGGGATGGCGGAGGAGCTGGCGGCCCCGGCACCCCGGCGTCGACCGCCGAACTGGCCCGCCGCCTGGGCGTCACCCCGAGCGCGGTCTCGCAGCACCCCTCGGTGCTCTCGGGCGCGGGCCTGGTGACGCGGGCGCGGGCGGGGCGGGTGGTGCTGTACGGCCTGAGCGACCTGGGGGCGCGGCTGGCGCGCGGGGACCGGTAGTCCCGGCGGAGCTTTCCCCACCGCATCCCGCATCCCGCATCCCGCATCCCGCCCACGTCACCCCGCTCGGCCCGCCCCGCCCCTTCGCGGACCGGGGCCCCGCCGGGCAGGACCCGCCCTAACCACGCAGCCCCGTCCACGCCGGATGCCTCGGGTCATCGGCCCGTACGAGCGCGTCGGCGGTCTCCCCGGGGCGCACCTCCCGCTCGTAACGGGCGAAGGCGGGCAGTGTCCACTTCGCCCGCTCCTCGGTCCGGCGCTCCAGCGCCCCCGCGGACAACCGCACATGCACCGTCAGGTCGAACGGAAACCAGTGCCGCAGAAGCATCGGCCCGTGCAGCAGCAGCACACCACCGGCCGGCAGCCGTACGTACGGACTGCGCGTCGCGCGGTCCGTGGCCGGGTTCCACAGGTCGGGCAGAACGCGCCCGGTCCCGCCGGGCTCCAGGGGTCCGAAGACCTCACGCCGCAGGGCGCCGATGTCGAACCAGCCGTCGTAGTACGAGTCGGGGTCCTCCTTGCCGAACTCGTAGCGGAGCGACGCCGGCCGCAGGAATCCCTCCGCGCCGACGACCACGACCGTCCGGCCGCGCAGCCGCAACGCCTCGGCGAGGCGCTCGGTGATCTCGCCGGTGCGGGCGGCGGGCGCGCCGTCGACGGCGGCCCTGAGCCACGGCGACGGCTCCCCGTCCGCGGCCGGCTCCAGACCGCCCAGGTGGTCCAGGTGGTCGGCGAGGGCGTCGGTCAGCCGTTCCCAGGTGATCGCTTCGAACTGCACAGCCCCATCATGCAGGCGGCACGGGCCGGTCCGCCTCGTCCGCCCGGTCCGGCCCGCCCCGCCCGTCGGAGCGCAACGGAGTCTCGGTCCGGTCGGCGAGCACGGCACCGCGCTCGGCGATCACGTCCTGGCAGGCGCGCAGTCCCGGCCTCGGCGTGACGCCGGAGGAACGTACGGCGAAGACGGCCTGGACCGACCGCCCCTGAACGACGAGTTCGTCGACTTTCTCGCGTACGGCGGCGGGCAGCGAGGCCCAGAGGTCCGAAGTCATACGGCCGACCCTAACCGCACCCCCAGGAACAGCACCAACATCGGTATCAGCGGTACGTCGTCCCGGCGGGCCGCAGGACGGTGCCGCTCGCCGGGACCGCGCAAGCCCCGCTCCCGCCCTCACGCGCCGCCTACTCCCCCGCCTTCCCCGTCCCGCCCGTCCCGCTCGTCTCGCACGCCGGCGCGTCGGCGTCGACAGAGAGCGGACTGCCGGTGGGCAGCATGTAGGTCAGGTACAGCACCACAGGCTCACTGCCCAGATTGCGCCCGATGTGCCGGTGCTCGGGTCCGGACGGTTCGATGAAGGACTGGCCCGCTGTCGTCGTCTCGACGGAGCAGTCGTCCAGCGTCCGGGACAGCGTGCCCTTCTGTACGACGGCTATGAGCTGTCCGGGGTGGTGGTGCCATCCGGTGGAGCCGCCCGGGGCGATGGTGATGGTGCGTACGACCACATCGGTGGGCCCCTGGGTCTCCACCTTCATCGTCCCGGCGGAGGTGCCGGTGGCGAGCACCGTGCCGCTCACTCCGCTCCCGGGCGTCGCGAGTGCGGCGGACGGCACCATGCCGAGCGTCGCCAGGCGCCCGTCGAGGACCATGTCCTTGCGCCCCCGCACCTGCCTGCCGCTCCGCACCAATTCCAAGAACCCCCAGAATCCCATGCGAAACCCTCCAACTCCCGGGTACGGGACGGGTGCTCGATCGGAGCCCCCGCCACCGTGATCACTGAAATCGCCTCACCGTATCCGAGACCCACCAGGCGCCCCAGGGGTTGCGCACGACGGCTTCCGGAAGATCGAGAACACGCTCCGGCCGGCTTCGCCCCGGCCGAAAGGACCCGGGGAAAACCGGAGGAAACCGATGGAAAAGGAAGCGGGCCCGGGGGCGTAGCAGGCCCCCGGGCCCTGTGTGATGCCACCTGGTTGATGCGCCGCCCGTTGAAGAGACCCGGATCAGTCGTGATGTCGCCGCGTCCTGCCTTTGGACCACCGCAGATCGAAGCTCTGCGGGCCGGGATCGAACCGGCATCTCGACGCGCATGGGCCCGGGCCCGGTCGGTACGGCGATCGGCGGCGAATGCTGAGTCTGGAGCAGGAGTCCGGGATTGAACGCGGCCCGGTTCCGGTACCGCGCAGTCACGACGAACTTCAGTTTCAGCTTTGCGCTCCTCGCGCACCTCGACCTGCGCCGGGTGCTTGCCGGTCGCCTCGGCCTTCACGTGGTTGCGCGGCACCTTCTTCGTACGGAGCGTCCGTACCGCGTCCGTCTTCCAGTCGTCGGCCGACGGGTCGAGCGTCCACGCCTCGGAAGCATCGAGCACGGGGAGCTTCCGCACGAAGGCGCAGATGTCCGTCAACTGCTTCTCGAGGAAGAGCAGATAGGAGACCGGCACCGCGCTCACGAGCACCCGCCCGTCGACGGTCACATCGGCGCGGGCCTCGCAGTTGGCCCAGTCCTTGGTGGCGGTCACGTCAAACAGCCGGGTCAGCGTCTTCGCGGTCTCGCGCAGGACGTCCTCGGCCTTGACCCGGACCCGCGTGGACTCGGGCGGAAGCTGCTCCCCCTCCTCGTCCTTGGGCTGGTACGTACGCGAGATGCCCGCCGGCAGCGCCGGCTTCTGGAGCCCGTGGCGGGCCGCCGTAAGGTCCTGCTGCGCCTTGGACTTGACGCCTTTCTCCACTGCGATGATCTGATTGAGTTTCGCCACGTCCACGACGCTGACAACATCACCCGCCCGCACTCGAACGATTATTTGGGACTTCCGGGGAGTACGTACCATGGGGACAGCCCTCGTCGCCGTCATAGGCACCCTGCTCGGCTCGGTGGTGACGCACTTCTTCCAGCGCCAGACGGCAGAGCGCACCGCCGCCCTCGCCCGCGCCGAACAGCTCCGCCAGGAGCGGATCTCCGCGTACAGCGCCTTCGCCGGCGCGGTCGTCGACTACCGGCGCGGCCAGAACGACCGTTGGTACCGCCAGGCCGAGGCACCGGGCAGCGACATCGCCGAATCGACCCGCATGGAGTCGTACCGGTTGCGCGTGGCCGCCCGGCAGGCGCTCTACCGCGTCCAGTTGGTGTGCGACGACAACGCCGCCGTGCAGCTGGCGGTCACGGCCTTCGAAGCCACGAACTGCATGCACGAGGCGACGGACGAGGCGGAGCGCTCGCTGCGCTCGGAGGAGGCGCAGGAGGCGGTGCGCGCGTTCATCGCGACCGCGGCGCCGGGGGTCCGCTGACGTGTCCGGCACCGAACCGGTGGTCGTCGTCCCCCTCGCACCGCGCCTCCACTGCGCGGAGTGCCGCCGGGGCCCGCTCCCCCTCCTCGTACTGGAGCACCACGCCCCGTACTGCCTCGACTGCGCCGACCTGGGCCACCTCGTCTACCTCCCACGCGGCAACGCGGCCCTCACGCGCCGGGCCCGCGAGGCCAGTCCGCTCTGGGCGGTCGTCGTCCGCCACAACAGGCGCCGCACCCGGTACGAACGCCAGGGCATCCTCGTGGAGGAGGCGGCCCTGGCCCGCGCCGAGGCCGCCTGCCTCGCGGACGCCGATGCCCGCGCCCGCCGCCGCGAGCGCGACGCCGCACGCCGCGCGGCCGAGGACGTGCGCTTCACCGCCGCCCTGGCCGCCGAGATCCTGCGCCTCTTCCCGTCCTGCCCGCCGTCCCGCGCACAGGCCGTCGCCGCCCACACCTCGGAACGCGGCAGCGGCCGGGTCGGCCGCAGCGCGGCGGGCCGCTCCCTGGACGAGGGCGCGGTGACGGCGGCGGTACGGGCGTCCGTACGGCACGTCGACACGGCGTACGACGCTCTGCTGATGAGCGGTGTACCGAGAAAGAAGGCGCGGGCGAGGGTGGCGGCCGCGATCGACGCGGTCCTCACCGCCTGGCGGACACCGCCGTCGCAGCCGGGACCCGCTCGGACACCCTGTCCCTCCGACTGACCGGACAGTTCGCCCACGTGCACGGACAGAAGCAGTGGAGCAGCGCGAGGATGCCGTCCGGGCAGCGCTCGCGCAGTTCGCGGGCCGGTCGCCTGCCCGGTCTCGCGGTCCCCGAAGTTCAGCGCCGGCGGCGGCAGTCAGTTGGTACGGCTGGGCCCTCTCAGGTGTCGAGCAGCGCGGTGAGTGCGTCCACCGGATCCTTGTCCGGGGTGCCCGTCGGCCACCAGTCGTCCGTGCCGGGGTCCGCTTCGTAGGGGTACCAACGGTCGTCCCGGCCCAGGCGGAGCTGGATGCCGCGTTCCGCGTCGCCGAGGCGGTTGCGGTGAGGGCGCAGGCGGGGGAGGCCGGCGGCGGCCAGGGCCGGGCGGGCCCGGTCGAAGGGGCCGGCCGGGGGGTCCCAGGGGGTTTCGAGGACGGACAGGCCGGTCGGGCCGCCCTGCTGCCAGGCGGCCACCGCGCGGGCCAGGTCGGTGGGGGTGCGGCCGGTCGCACGGGCAAGTGCGGCGTACAGGGTGCGCGTGGCGGCCGTCAGGCCCGAGCCGGGCTGGGCGGCCGCCAGGCGGACCGCGTCCTGCCAGGGCGTGAGCGTCGCGATGGGGTCGGCGCCGCTGGTCAGGAGCGTGTGGGCGCGGGCCGCCGCGTCCGTCACCAGGAGGTCCAGGGTCAGCGGGTCGGGGGCGCCCCGGGTGCCCGGGTACGCGCCACAGGCGTGGCCGGGGTGCGGGGGGACGGGCAGCGGGCCCGGCAGCGGCGGGAGCGTGCGCGGGGCCAGGGCGGCGGCGGCCGGGACACCGGGGAAGGGCGGCGGCGCCGGCTTCTCGCGGACGGAGAGGGCGGCGTTGCGGCGGGCGAGGTCGTCGAGGAGGTCGCGCTCGGCCCGGCCGCGCATGAGGAGCAGGACGAAGGGGTCGGCGTCCAGCAGGCGTGCGGTCTCGTAGCAGAGGGCGGCCGCGTGCTTGCAGGGATGGCCGCGGTCCGGGCACGAGCAGGAGGGAACCAGGTCGCCGGGGGCCGGCAGCAGGTCCACGCCCGCCTCGGCCGCCGAATCCGCCAGGGAGTGCGGCATGTCCTTGTCCAGCAGGGCCGCGATGTGGGCCGGGTTGGCCGCCGCCGTCGCCAGGAACCGCTCCCAGGCCTCGTCGTCGAGTGCGCGCAGGCGGATCTCCGTGCGGTACGGGCGGGGGCGGCTGCCCCGTACGTACGTGACGATCCGGCCCGGCGCCACACTGATGGCGCCGACGTTGCCCTCACTGGCGTACGTACGGCCGCGGGCGAGGCGGGCCGGGTCGAGCGACAGCGCTTCGAGTGCCTCGGTCCAGGCTCTGCCCCACCAGCTGCCGCCGGCCTTGCCGCCGCTCGCGCTCATGCCGGCCTCCGCAGCGAGACCAGGTCGGCCAGCTCGCGGTCGGTGAGCTCGGTCAGGGCCGCTTCTCCGCCGCCGAGGACCGCGTCCGCCAACGCCCGCTTGGATGCGATCAGTTCGGCGATGCGGTCCTCCACCGTGCCCTCCGCGATCAGCCGGTGCACCTGTACGGGCTGGGTCTGTCCGATGCGGTACGCCCGGTCGGTCGCCTGGTCCTCGACCGCCGGGTTCCACCAGCGGTCGTAGTGGATGACATGGGCGGCGCGGGTGAGGTTCAGTCCGGTGCCGGCCGCCTTGAGGGAGAGCAGGAAGACCGGGACCTCCGCGGACTGGAAGCGGTCCACCATCTCCTCGCGCTGGGCGACGGGTGTGCCGCCGTGCAGGAGCTGGGCACGGACCGCGCGGGCCGCCAGGTGGTCGGCGAGCAGGCGCGCCATGGTCACGTACTGGGTGAAGACCAGGACCGAGCCGCCCTCCGACAGGATCGTGTCGAGGAGCTCGTCGAGGAGTTCGAGCTTGCCGGAACGGCCGGTGAGGCGCCGGGTGTCCTCCTTCAGATACTGCGCGGGGTGGTTGCAGATCTGCTTGAGGGAGGAGAGGAGCTTCATGACGAGGCCCCGGCGCGCGATGCCCTCCGCCCCCTCGATGGCCGCCATGGACTCCCGTACGGACGCTTCGTAGAGGGACGCCTGTTCACGGGTGAGGGAGACGGGGTGGTCGGTCTCCGTCTTGGGCGGCAGCTCCGGCACGATGCCCGGGTCGGACTTCTTGCGGCGCAGCAGGAAGGGACGTACGAGACGGGCGAGGCGCTCGGACGCCTCGTCGTCCTCGCCGCTCTCGACCAGGCGCGCGTGGCGGGCGCGGAAGGACTTGAGCGGGCCGAGCAGGCCCGGCGTCGTCCAGTCGAGGAGGGCCCACAGCTCGGAGAGGTTGTTCTCCACGGGGGTGCCGGTCAGAGCGACGCGCGCGGGGGCGGGGATGGTGCGCAGCGCCTTCGCCGTGGAGGAGTACGGGTTCTTGACGTGCTGTGCCTCGTCGGCGACGACCATCCCCCAGGTGTGCGCGGCCAGTTCGGGGGCGCTGGTGCGCATCGTGCCGTACGTCGTGAGGACGAAACCGCCGTCGGGCCCGCCGGCGTCGTGGAGCGTGCGGGCCGCGCCGTGGAAGCGGCGGACGGGCACACCCGGAGCGAAGCGGGTGATCTCGCGCTGCCAGTTGCCGAGGAGGGAGGCGGGGCAGACGACGAGGGTGGGGGCGCTGCGGGCGCGCCGGAGATGGAGGGCGATGACCGTGATCGTCTTGCCGAGGCCCATGTCGTCGGCGAGACAGCCGCCGAGACCGAGGGAGGTCATCCGGTCCAGCCAGGCGAGACCGCGCAGCTGGTAGTCGCGCAGGGTGGCGTCGAGGCCGGGCGGCTGGGGGACGAGCGCTCCCGCGCCGGTGCCGGCCGTGAGGCGGTCGCGGAGCGCGGCCAGGGCGCCCACGGGGACCGCCTCGACCTGTTCGCCGTCGACCTCCGCACTGCCGGTGAGGGCTGCGGCCAGCGCGTCCACCGGCGACAGCAGGCCCAGTTCACGCTTGCGCGCCTTGCGTACGAGCGCCGGGTCGACGACGACCCACTGGTCCCGGAGGCGGACGACCGGGCGGTGCGCCTCGGCGAGCGCGTCCATGTCCGCCTCGCTGAGCGGCTCGCCGCCGACCGCCAGCTGCCAGCTGAAGGCGAAGAGTTCCTGCGCGTCGAAGAAGGAGGTGCCGTCGGTCGCGGACCCGGGCGCGGGACGTACGACCGCGGTGGCCGTGAGCGTACGGGCCAGCTCGCGGGGCCAGTGGACGGCCATACCGGCGGCGCCGAGCCTGGCCGCCGCCGGACCCAGCAGCTCGTACAGCTCGTCCTCCGACAGCGGCAGTACGTCGGGGACCGGGCGGCTCAGGAGGCGGCCGAGCGGTGGCCACACGCGGGCCGCGCGGCGCAGCGCCAGCACCGCGTCGACGCGGGCGCGGGGGCCGAAGCCTTCGCTGCCGCCGCCGGCCCACAGGGCGGCGGCGTCGATGACGTGCGTCGGGTCGGCCAGGCTGTGCACCTGGACCAGGGCCGCGCCCGCCCGGCGCCGCTCTCCGCCGTCCCCGTCGACGGCCCTGCCCGCCTCTTCGTCCCCTCCGCCCCCTTCACCCTCTTCGTCCTCTTCGTCCGGTGGTCCGTGGTCCGTGCTGTCGAAGATCTCGAACTGGGACAGGTCGAGGCGCAGTGACACCCGCACCCCCGCGTCGACTCCGGCCGCGACCTCCGCCGCCCACTCCCGCAGCTCCGGAAGGTGCTGGGCGGCGCGGGCCGCGAAGGGCGCTCCCACGGCGTACGCCGCGGAAGGCGTGCGGGGCAGCAGGTCCGCGACCGCGTCGAGGAACGCCTTCACCAGGGCCTCGGGGTCGGGCAGCTGGAGGGGTGTCCGCCCGGCGAGCGGGACCGCGTGCGCCTCGGCGGGCATGGCCGCGGCGATGGCCCGTACCTGCGCGACGTCGTCGGCGTCGAGCGGCCCGGCACGCCAGGCGTCGTGGTCCCCGGATGTCAGCCCGGGCAGCAGCCGGCCTCGCGCGGCGAGGTGCAGGGCGTGCAGCGCCGCCGCGCCCCAGCAGCGGGCGGCGGGGTGGGCGGCGGGATCGTGGCGGGCCCTGACCAGCAGCGGCAGCGCGTCGGAGAGGGGGAGGAGAACGGCGGGCACGGTGTGGCGGCGTACGGCAGTGCCCCGGCTCCCGTGCCGCCGTACGACCGTGATCTCCGCGGATGCCTCGGGCAGCGCGGAGGTTTCGGAGCGTGCGGAGGTGCCGGGCAGCGCGGAGGTTTCGGAGCGTGCGGAGGTGCCGGGCAGCGCGCCGCCCTCGGGGGCCCAGAGGGCGATCCTGCCTTCGCGCGGCAGCTCGGCGGGGAGGAAGACCGCGGCGCGTCGTCCCGTGCCTGCCATCGCTTCACCCCCCGTCCCGCACATCCCGCGTCCCGCTCGGCGCGTCCGTCTCCGTCCACGTGCGAGTCTACGGCCGGGGTCTGACACCGGTTCCCGGGTGACGCCGCGGGGGCGCGGAGGGCGCAGGGCGGGGGACGGCGTGTGCATGAACATCGCGGGACGAGGCACCCGGACCGGGCCGATCCGGTCGTCCGAGAGAAGAGGAGCCCCCCATGACCGAACACCGCGACAAGCCCGCCACCGCCGCCGACGAGCTCGCGCAGGAGATCAAGCAGTCGGGGCCCCACACGGCGGAGAGGGACCCCGCCCGCGGGGAGGTCGACGGCGAGGGCGGCGACGCCCTGTCGCCCAACCTGGGCGCCCAGGAGTCCGCCCACCGCCACGACGAGCACGACGAGCGCGACGGGAAACACGACGAGCACGGGAAGCGGCGCGGGCACTGAGACCGAGACCGAAGAGGACACCGCTGGACAAGTGCCGTGGTCCCGCCGCCGTCAGAGCCGTCCGTGCGAAGGCCGGCGACGCACCAGCGCGGCGAACTCCGCGCTGTGGTGGCGGCGGGACCAGGCGATGGCGGCGAGCGGCACCAGCAGGACCAGCGGCGTCGCGGCGTTCTCGCCGTCGAAGACCATCAGCTGGGTGACGAACGCCCCGGCCATCAGCGCACCGAGAGCGAGCGCCGCCACTCCGGACAGGACGGGGATCAGCAGCGCGATCGCACCGGCCAGCTCCAGGCCCCCGACCAGGTACATGAACCAGTCGCCGAAGCCGATCCTGTCGAAGCTCTCCGCCGCCGAGGAGTGACCGACCAGCTTGGGACTCGCGCTGGGCACGGCGAAGAACACGGCCAGCAGGATCTGAAGGACGCGCACCGTGATCCGTACGCGCCGGCCCGGCGTGGCCGGTGCCTCACCCGGCACCCGGGATGCGGCGGGCGCGGTGGGCGCGGTGGGCGCGGTGGGCGCGGTGGGCGCGGTGGCGGTTGCGACGGTGTTCGTTGCGTCGGACATCGTGGTCTCCCCTGGAAGCGGTGCTCCGTGTGTTTTCACGGATACAGACCGCGCCGCGTCCCGGAACTCATCGCCGGACGGCCTGCGAACCTCCGGACCGGGTACGCGCCTGTGGGGAAGAGGCGATCGATCATGATCATGCGCACCGGAAGTGAACCGAGAACCGCACGCAGTCCCCTCCGCATGCGGCTCTGGCTGAGCCTGTGGGGCCTGCTCTGGGCCGTCGGCGGAACAGTCGCCTTCGCGGCCGCCGGCCGCACCGGCTGGGCCGTCGCCTGCGGCTGCCTCGCCGTCGTGGTCACCGCGGACCTGGTGATGGTCGTGCGCCACCTCCGTCAGGGCGCGCACTACCAGCCCGGCCGCGACATCCCGCCGTACGATCCGCCGCACCCGTGAACGCGGGCGGCCGCGCGGCCGCCCGCCCGTCTCACTCGTCCGCGTCGAACCGCGCCGCCGCCAGGTACTCCGGCTTCGGGTCGAGCGCCGCCGCCAGCCTGAAGTGGCGTTTCGCCCGGTCCCCGCGCGAGGCACGCTCGTAGGTGCGCGCGAGGGCGAAGTGAGCGAAGGCGTTGTCGGGCTCCCGCTCCAGTACGAGCTGGAACTCGAGCTCGGCGGAGCGCAATTGGGCCGACGCGAAAAAGGCACGGGCGCGCAGCAGCCGAGCCGCCGTGTTCTCCGGATGGGCCGCTATGACCGAGTCCAGGAGCTTCACGGCTCCGCGCGGATCACGCGCGGCCAGCAGGTGCTCCGCCGCGCGGTAGTCGATGATGTGGGTTTCCGGGCTGCTTTCGGGCACGCTGGAATCCTTCCGCTCGCCCCTCATCCTTTCCAACCGCCCCGGCAGCATGCCGTATTCCACCTGCCGCCTTCCGTCAGGAGGCCGGCCGGGCGGCCCGTCGGGTCAGTTCCGCCCAGACCTCGCGCACCTGCGGCTCGAGCGCCGTCAGCGGTCCGTCGTTGTCGATCACCAGGTCCGCGATCGCCAGCCGCTGCTCCCGCGTCGCCTGGGCGGCCATCCTGGCGCGCGCCTCGTCCCCGGTCATGCCGCGCAGCCGTACGAGCCGGTCCAGCTGTGTCTGCGGGGACGCGTCCACGACGACCACCAGGTCGTACAGGGGCGCCAGGCCGTTCTCGGTGAGCAGCGGTACGTCGTGGACGACGACGGCGTCCGGGCCCGCCCCGCCCTCCAGCTCCGCCGACCGGGCGCCCACCAGCGGGTGGACGATCGCGTTCAGCGTCGCCAGACGGGCGGCGTCGGCGAAGACGACCGAGCCGAGTCTCGGACGGTCCAGGGCCCCGTCCGGGGTGAGGACGTCCTCGCCGAAGGCTTCGACGACGGCCGCGAGCCCGGGCGTTCCGGGCTCGACGACCTCCCTCGCGATCTTGTCGGCATCGATCAGCACGGCCCCGTACGAGACGAGCAGCCGCGACACTTCGCTCTTTCCGGCACCGATTCCGCCGGTCAGGCCCACTTTCAGCATGCGCGGAAGCCTAGACGAGTGACCTGGACGGGCCTAGACGTCACCCTCCCGCTCCGCGAGGAAACGTTCGAATTCGAGGCCGATCTCGTCGGCCGACGGCAGATCGACGGGTTCGGCGACCAGGTTGCCCCGCGTCACCGCACCCGCCACCGCGTCGTACTGGTGCTCCAGGCCCTGTACGAGTGAGACGAGCTCCTCGTCGCCCTCGCCCACCTGCCGGTCGATCTCGTCCTGGGTGCGCCTGGCCTCCGTACGCAGCGCGTGCGCGATGCCGGGCAGTACCAGGCCGGTCGCCGCCGTGATCGCCTCCAGGGCGGTCAGCGCGGCGTCGGGGTACGAGGAACGCGCGACGTAGTGCGGCACGTGCGCCGCGACGCCGAGCACGTCGTGCCCCGCTTCCTCCAGCCGGAACTCGACGAGCGCCTCCGCACTGCCGGGCACCTGCGCCTCGTCGAACGGGCTGCGGTGGCCGGGCATGAGGTCGGTGCGGTTGCCGTGCGGGGTGAGGCCGACGGGGCGGGTGTGCGGGACGCCCATCGGGATGCCGTGGAAGTTCACCGAGAGGCGCACACCGAGCCGCTCGACGATCTGCCGTACGGCGAGGGCGAACCGCTCCCACTCCACGTCCGGTTCGGGGCCCGAGAGCACCAGGAAGGGCGCCCCGGTCGCGTCCTGGACGAGCCGGACGTCGATCTCGGGCGCCTCGTACTCGGACCACTTGTCGCGCCGGAAGGTCAGCAGCGGGCGGCGGGCGCGGTAGTCCACCAGCCTGTCGTGGTCGAACCTGGCCACGACCTGGTGGGGCAGGGTGTCCAGCAGCTTCCCGACGATCTGCTCGCCGGTCTCGCCCGCGTCGATGTAACCGTCGAAGTGGTAGAGCATGACCAGTCCGGCCGATTCCTGCGCGAGCGCCGTGTCGACGGCGGCCACACCCTTCGGCTCCCACGCGTACAAATCCTGCGGATCAAGCACGATTACCGCTCCTCCTCGTGTTCCTACGGAAGAACGTGCCGCGGGGCACAGGCATTCCCGCCCGCGCCGTCTTCTCCGGCGGGCTCCGCGAGAGGCTTCGTGGCGCTTCCCGGCCGGGGGCGGCCGCTCCTGGGCGTCCTCGGCCGGAGGACCGGGCAGCCGCCCGAGCGGTGGGCGCGGGGCGGGCATGAGCAAGGCCCGCCCCCCGTGGGGGGCGGGCCTTGCTTTCAGCCGGTTACCAGCTGGAGGTCAGAGCGTCAGCTCTGGCCGCCGGCCAGCTTCTCGCGGAGCGCGGCCAGGGCCTCGTCCGACGCCAGGGCGCCGGAGTTGTCCGCCGACTCCGAGGAGTAGGAGCCGCCGCCACCGCTGCCGCCGGAGGCAGCCGGGGCGCCACCGGCCGGGGCAGCAGCGCCCTCGGCAGCAGCGGCCTCGTCGGCCTCGCGGGACTTGATGACCTGGGCCTGGTGCTGCTCGAAGCGCTGCTGCGCCTCGGCGTACTGGGTCTCCCAGGCCTCGCGCTGGGTCTCGTAGCCCTCGAGCCAGTCGTTGGTCTCGGGGTCGAAGCCCTCGGGGTAGATGTAGTTCCCCTGGTCGTCGTACGACGCGGCCATGCCGTACAGCGTCGGGTCGAACTCGACCGAGGCCGGGTCGGCACCGAAGGACTCGTTGGCCTGCTTCAGCGAGAGGCTGATGCGGCGGCGCTCGAGGTCGATGTCGATGACCTTGACGAAGATCTCGTCGTTGACCTGGACGACCTGCTCCGGGATCTCCACGTGGCGCTCGGCCAGCTCGGAGATGTGGACCAGACCCTCGATGCCCTCGTCGACGCGCACGAACGCACCGAACGGAACGAGCTTCGTGACCTTACCGGGAACGACCTGCCCGATCTGGTGCGTACGGGCGAACTGCTGCCACGGGTCTTCCTGCGTCGCCTTGAGCGACAGCGAGACGCGCTCGCGGTCCATGTCGACGTCGAGGACCTCGACGGTGACTTCCTGGCCGACCTCGACAACCTCGGAGGGGTGGTCGATGTGCTTCCAGGAGAGCTCGGAGACGTGCACGAGACCGTCGACGCCACCGAGGTCCACGAACGCACCGAAGTTGACGATCGAGGAAACGACGCCGGAGCGGACCTGGCCCTTCTGCAGGGTCGTGAGGAAGGTCTGACGGACCTCGCTCTGGGTCTGCTCGAGCCAGGCACGGCGGGACAGGACCACGTTGTTGCGGTTCTTGTCCAGCTCGATGATCTTGGCCTCGAGCTCCTTGCCCACGTAGGGCTGGAGGTCACGGACGCGGCGCATCTCGACGAGGGAGGCCGGCAGGAAGCCACGGAGGCCGATGTCGAGGATGAGACCACCCTTGACGACCTCGATGACGGTGCCGGTGACGATGCCGTCCTCTTCCTTGATCTTCTCGATCGTGCCCCAGGCGCGCTCGTACTGTGCGCGCTTCTTGGACAGGATGAGACGGCCTTCCTTGTCCTCCTTCTGGAGAACAAGAGCCTCGATCTCATCGCCCACGGCGACGACCTCGTTGGGGTCGACGTCGTGCTTGATGGAAAGCTCGCGGGAGGGGATGACGCCTTCGGTCTTGTAACCGATGTCGAGCAGGACCTCGTCCCGGTCGACCTTCACGATGACGCCGTCGACGATGTCGCCGTCGTTGAAGTACTTGATCGTCTCGTCGATCGCGGCGAGGAAGGCTTCCTCGTTACCGATGTCGTTGACCGCTACCTGCGGGGTGGTGGTGGCGGTGGTCTCGGTGCTGCTCGTCATGTGGGTAAGGGCTCCGGTACGGACAGTAAGTCGTAGGTACTGCTACGCCGGGAGCCCGTATCGGCACCTGCTGACGCCGGGCAGCCTAGGAGGCGCGATTCCGCATGACGGAAACGCCTCGACAACCGAGGGGACATACAACCGGTGCAAGCGCAGCCTGCTCTGTCTGAGGTGCGCAGGCTCGCAGCGCAACTTGTAGCATACGGGGGCAGCCGGGCAGGGTCAATGCGCGAAGGCGCACACCCGGGGCGGAACCTCGCATACCCGGCACAACTAAGGTTCGGCGAGGCCACAACGGCCGCACCGCACTCTGCAGCTACAGGTTCGACGGAGCCTACGCAGACGAGACAGACGGGCGCAATGAGCCACAGCAAAGACGCCACAGACGCTTTCGAGGCCCTCGACACCTACGTCCCGGACGGCGCGGACGAGGGGGAGGCGACCCGGCGCCAGGCCTCGGAGGCCGAGAGCAGCCGGGCCAGCCGGGGCTGGTGGGACCGCAACGCCGACGAGTACCAGAGCGAACACGGAGCGTTCCTCGGTGACGACCGTTTCGTATGGGGCCCGGAAGGGCTCGACGAGGCCGCGGCCGGTCTGCTGGGCCCGGCGGCGTCCCTGAAGGGACTCGACGTCCTGGAGATCGGCGCGGGCGCCGCGCAGTGCTCGCGCTGGCTCGCCGCGCAGGGCGCGCGTCCGGTGGCCCTGGACCTCTCCCACCGGCAGCTCCAGCACGCCCTGCGGATCGGCGGCGGTGTTTCCGGCGTGCCCCTGGTGCAGGCGGACGCCGGAACGCTGCCCTTCGGGGACGCGTCCTTCGACCTCGCGTGCTCGGCGTACGGGGCGGTGCCGTTCGTCGCCGACCCGGCGGAGGTCTTCCGCGAGGTACGGCGTGTCCTGCGGCCCGGCGGGCGGTGGGTCTTCTCCGTCACGCACCCCATCCGCTGGGCCTTCCCCGACGAGCCCGGTCCCGAGGGCCTGTCGGTCGCCGCCTCCTACTTCGACCGCACGCCCTACGTCGAGCAGGACGACCAGGGACGCGCGGTCTACGTGGAGCACCACAGAACGCTCGGTGACCGTGTACGGGACGTGGTGGCGGCCGGCTTCCGCCTGGTCGACCTCGTCGAGCCGGAGTGGCCCGCCTGGAACACCCAGGAGTGGGGCGGCTGGTCCCCGCTGCGGGGAAACCTGATCCCGGGAACCGCGATTTTCGTGTGCGTACGAGACTAGGGGCGTGATCCGCGACGCCCTGGGGCAGCTGCCCGTACGTACCGCCGTGCCCGCCCTGGAGCGCGCCCTGGACGCGCACGGGACGGCGGTGCTGTGCGCGCCGCCGGGGACGGGCAAGACGACGCTGGTGCCGCTGGTGCTGGCCGGGCTGCTCGACGAGGGGCGGCTCGTGCGGAGGGTCGTCGTCGCGGAGCCCCGGCGGATCGCGGCGCGGGCCGCGGCCCGGCGGATGGCGTGGCTGCTGGGCGAGAACGTCGGGGGGCGCGTGGGCTTCACCGTGCGCGGGGAGCGCGTGGTGGGGCGCGACACGGTGGTGGAGGTCGTGACCACCGGCGTACTGCTCCAGCGCCTCCAGCGCGACCAGGAGCTCGCCGGGACCGATGTCGTCGTTCTGGACGAGTGCCACGAGCGGCACCTGGACGCGGACACCGTCGCCGCGTTCCTCCTCGACGTACGGGCCGCCCTGAGGCCGGAGCTGCGGCTCCTCGCCGCCTCCGCGACGACGGACGCCGAGGGCTGGGCGCGGCTGCTGGGCGACGCGCCGGTGGTGGAGGCCGAGGGCGTCTCGCACCCCGTGGAGACGGTGTGGACGCCGCCGGCCCGTCCGGTGCGGCCGCCGCACGGCATGCGCGTCGATCCGGCGCTGCTGTCGCACGTGGCCGCCGTGGTGCGCAGGGCGCTCGCCGAGCGGGAGGGCGACGTGCTGTGCTTCCTGCCCGGCGTGGGCGAGATCGCGCGGGTGGCGGGGCAGTTGTCCGGGGTGGGCGCCGAGGTGCTCCAGGTGCACGGGCGGGCTCCGGCCGCGGTGCAGGACGCCGTACTGGCCGGTTCCGCGGGTACGCGCAGGGTGGTGCTGGCGACCTCGGTGGCCGAGTCGAGCCTGACCGTGCCCGGTGTGCGGGTCGTCGTGGACTCCGGGCTCGCGCGTGAGCCCCGTACCGACCATGCGCGGGGGCTGAGCGCGCTCACGACCGTACGGGCCTCACAGGCGGCCTCACGGCAGCGCGCGGGGCGGGCGGGGCGGGAGGCGCCGGGTGTGGTCTACCGGTGCTGGGACCGGGCCGACGACGTACGGCTGCCGCGCTTCCCCTCCCCCGAGATCAAGGTCGCGGACCTGACGGCGTTCGCCCTCCAGGCGGCGTGCTGGGGGGACCCCGACGCGAGCGGCCTCGCCCTGCTGGACCCGCCGCCGGGCGGGGCCATGGCGGCGGCCCGCACGGTACTGGCCGCGATCGGCGCGGTGGACGGTGCCGGCCGCGCGACCGGACGGGGCGTACGGATGGCCCGCCTCGGCCTGCACCCCCGGCTCGCGCGGGCGCTCGTCGACGGCGCGCGGGAGGTCGGTGCGCGCCGGGCGGCGGAGGTGGTCGCCCTGCTGAGCGAGGAGCCCCCGAGGGAGTACGGCGACGACCTGGCCGCGGCCTGGCGCGCGGCCCGCCGCGGCAACGACGCGTACGGAGCCCGGTGGCGTCAGGAGGCGCGGCGGCTGGCTTCGGCGGCGGGTGGTTCCGGCGCGTCCGGTCGTTCCGGCGGTTCCGGCGCGTCCGGCGCGGGCGCGGAGGCAGGGGCTCCCGGGGCCGGTGGTGACGACGCCGTTGCCGGAGTGGTGGCCGCCTTCGCGTTTCCCGAGCGGGTCGCCAGGGGCCGGAGCGGGGGGACCTTCCTCATGGCCTCCGGAACCGGGGCCGAGCTCGGCGACGGGTCCCGGCTGCGCACCGCTCCGTGGCTGGCGGTCGCCGTCGCCGACCGTCCCGTCCACGCCGCCTCCGCGCGCGTACGCCTCGCCGCCGTCATCGACGAGGACACCGCGAGGCTGGCCGCCGAGCATCTGCTCGTGTCCGGCGAAGAGGTGCGCTGGGAGGGCGGGGACGTCGTCGCGCGGCGCGTGGAGCGGCTGGGGGCGGTCGAACTGACCGTACGGGCGCTCGCGGAACCGGATCCGGAGCGGGTGCGGGAAGCGCTGCTCGACGGCCTGCGGCGCGAGGGCCTCGGTCTGCTGCGCTGGACACGGGACGCGCGGGGGCTGCGCGAGCGCCTCGCCTTCCTGCACCGGGTGCTGGGCGCTCCGTGGCCGGACGTGTCGGACGCGGCGCTCACGGACCGTACCGACGCGTGGCTGGAGCCGGAACTGTCACGGGCGCGCAGGAGAGCCGACCTCGGCCGGATCGAGGCGGGGCAGGCGCTGAACCGGCTGCTGCCGTGGGCGTCCGGCGACGCGGCCCGGCTGGACGAGCTGGCGCCGGAGCGGATCGAGGTGCCGAGCGGGTCGCGGGTCCGGGTGGAGTACGGCGGTGAGCAGCCCGTACTGGCGGTGAAGCTCCAGGAGATGTTCGGGCTGGCCGAGACGCCGCGGGTGGCCGGCGTGCCGGTGCTGGTGCACCTGCTGTCCCCGGCGGGGCGTCCGGCGGCCGTCACCGCCGACCTGGCGTCCTTCTGGCGGGACGGGTACCGCGCGGTGCGGGCCGAACTGCGCGGCCGCTACCCGAAGCACCCGTGGCCGGAGGACCCCGCGACGACGGCGCCTACGCGTCATACGAAGGCGCGGCTCGGGCGGAGCTGAGTCCGGGGAAGCCGAGGCAGAAGACCCCGGTGTCCGTGACGACCGCGACGCGTCCGTCCGGCAGGGGGGTCAGGCACTGCACCGCCGAGCCCATGAAGATCCGGCACACCTCACGGTCGTCCCTCATGTCGAAGAGCGTCACGTAGTCGTCGAAGCCGACCGTGACGGCCACCGGGCACCCGCCCACGTGGTGCAGCTGGAGCGTTCTGAAGTGCCGGGTGGTGCGCGGCCCGGGGTTCCAGCTCCACAGCGGTGCGCCGTCGCAGATCCGGTGCACCCTGATGCCGCTGCCCGAGGACAGGTGTCCGGCGACCGGTTCGCCGTCCCAGTCGCCGAGCGCGAAACCGGCGGCCTGTCCCCGCCACGACATCCCCGGATCGACGGTGAAGCCGGGTGTCTGTTCCAGGTGCAGCGCTGTCGTTCCGGCCGGGAGTTCGAGGACGCGCAGCCCGTCCTCCCTGGTGCAGTACGCGGCGAAAAGCCGGTCCCCGACGGCCGCGCACACCAGATCGCGCACTTTCCCGCCCGGGCCGTCCAGACCTACCGTGCACAGCTTCCGGCCGTTCCACGACCAGACCACCAGCTGCCGGTCGACCAGGGCGAGTACGGCGCCCCGCCCGGGCCCGCCGACCACATGCAGCACGGACGGCCTGCCGGGCGGGCAGTTCCGCAGGCGCATACGACGCCGTGCCGCCCCCAGCAGCCCGACCGGCCAGTGGTCCCCGCGGCGCGGCCGCCAGTCGTGCGACAGCAGCGGAAGGCCGCGCGCGCCCACGACACGGTCGTCGCGCCGCTTGGACGTCCACGTGATCACCTGTCCGGTCCCGGGGTCCAGCAGGCACAGGGCGGTGTCGTCGGCGAGCGCCAGCACTTCCCGCCGGGCCACCCGCGCCGGGCTCAGCGTCATGCCGAAGAGCGCGGAGAACCTCCGGGGTTTCGCCGCGCCCGCCTGAGAACCGTCGAGCCGGAAGACCCGCATCGACACCGGGCCCCGCATGTGCGTTCCCGTCACGAGCATCACCTCGTCCGTACCGACGGCCACCGCGGCGAAGTCGCCCAGCGTCTCCAGCCGGTCGTGCAGGACCGTCTGCCGGCGCCCCTCCGCGTCCACCACCTCGGCCGAGTCCAGGCCGACGGCGAGCCGGACCATTCCCCTGCCGCAGAGGACGAAGCGCTCCTCGCCCACCAGCCCCGTGCTCGAACGGCAGGTCCACTCCTGGTAGCCCCCGTCGTACTCGACCAGGGCGTCCACCGGCGTCCGCAGGTGCTCCAGCTGGGGGTCCATGGTCGCCGCGAGCACCTGCCCCCGGTGGACGACGAGGTCCATGACGTGCCTGCCCCGCACCCCCCAGGAGCGCGCGTCCGCCCGACGCCATCCGTCGTCCGGGCGCACGGTCCACTTCCACACTCTGCCGCCGGCCCCCTGGCCGCCCACGAATTCGCCGAACACGGCGGCGACCACCAGGCTGCCCCCGTGCACGTCCATGGCGACCCAGCTGCGGAGCTGGGTGCGCGGCCGGGTCTCTTCGGGGGGCGGCGGCTGCTCCGCCTGTTCCACGGTCAGCCTGCACAGCTCGGTCCCGTCCCGCATGTCGACGAGCAGGACGACCCCTTCGTGGGTCACCAGCGCCGCCACCAGGGTGTCGCCGACGCCCGCCAGGGCGACGGCCTCGGTGGCGGTCTCCACCGTGCTTCCCCAGCGGCCGCGCCGGCCGACGTCCCACACCGTGACCTGCCCCGACGGCCCTTCGGAGACTGCGACCAGCAGCCACCCCCCGCGGCCCCCGGGGCACGTCGCCATTCCGGAGACGTACCGGCCGTACGTCTGCGGTGCCCGCGGATCCGGTGCCTGCGGAAGGTGGCCCAGGAACTCGCAGGTCTCCGTGTCCCAGACCCTGAGGTCCAGGTTTCCCTCCTGGGTCACCAGCGTCCTGCGGCCCGCGCAGTCGAGGAGCACGAGCCGGTTGACGCCTCCGGGGAAGTCCCCGACCGAGCGGTGCGGATACGGCGCGCTGGGGACGAAGGCCCACTCCGCCACCCACGGCTGTGCGGGCACCCGGGACAGCGCGGCGTCGGCGAGCTCCTCGTTGTGGACCTCCAGTGCCGTGAGCCGGAGCAGGGCGGCCCGCGCGCCCGCGTCCGGTTCCGCCACGAGGCGCGGGGCGATGCGCTCGTAGGCGCTGCGTACGGCGACGGCCTGCGGTGTACGGACCCCGGGCAGCGCCCGGCGCAGTGTGTCCTGGTCCACGGTGACGAGGAACAGCGGGTCGGGCACGAGCTCGTCGAGCAGGCCGCCGCCGGCCGCGTGCGTCGGCAGGTGGTCGAGGAGGTAGGGGTCGGCGGCGGGCCAGTTCCGGCCGCTGCCGTCCGCGCCCGCCGGCACGAGGTCCAGGAGCGCCCGGGCCGTCCGCCCGGCCGTGGCTCCGGCGGCCTTCGTGCCCGGCACGTCATGCGGTGCCCCGCGGGGCGCCTCGTGCAGCTCCTCGCGCAGCTCGTCGGCGAACGACTCGTGGTAGAGCCGGTAGACGGAGCGGCCCGTGCGGTCCACGTCCTCGACGAGGTGCGCGTTCGCGGCTCCGAGGATCCAGCCGATGTCGTCGGCGCTCACGTCGTCACCGGTGAGCGCCGAGGCCATGGCCCGCCAGACCGCGCCGGCCGGCAGTCCGGGGCCCTCGGCGAACGCGAGCGCGCCGAGCAGGGCCCGGCCCCGCTGCTCCTGTTCTCCCAGCTGTTCGTGGAGCGCCCAGCGGAAGACCGGGCCGGCCGGGCGGGCGGACGACACGGCGAGCGGGGGCAGCCGGCGCCGCCAGTCGTCGGCACCGGCACCGGCACCGGCCGGCTGCGCGCCGTGGGCCAGCGCACGTGCGGTCAGCCGTGCCACGAGGAAGTTGTGCCCGGCCCGGCGCGCGACTTCCCGGGCGATGGCGGCCGTCTCTCCTTCGCGGTAGGGGCCGGTGCTGCCCGGGCCGTCCGGCGCGAGGAGGAGCTTGCGCGCGTAGTGCTCGATGTCGTGGAGGCCGATCCAGCGGGAGTCGTCCAGGTCGAGCGCCGTGAGCTCCGGTCCGAGGGCGCCGACGACATGCGGCCGGGTGCCGACAAGGAGGCGTACGCAGGGGATCCGTGACAGCGGATGCAGGAAGGACCCTGCGATACGGAGGGGCTCGGTGCCTCCCGCGGCGGGCCCGGCCTCGTCGAGAGCGTCGATGACGAGGGTCAGCGGCTCGGTCCTTCCGGCGAGTGCTTCGAGGACGGACCGGGGGTGGGCGTCGTCGAGCCCGGCGGCGTCCGCGACGCCCGCCGCGATCTCTTCGAGCACGCGGTGGCGGGCGTGGATCGCGGCATCGATCCCGGCGCGCGGCGGTGGCACGGCGGTCGGCACATCGGTCAGGGCCTGGCGGTGCACCGGGTCCGCGAGCAGCACCGTACGGCCGAGGAGCGAGGACTTGCCGACGCCCGCGCTCCCGGTCACGACGACGCAGCGGCCCAGTTCCGCGGAGTCGCCGTCGAGCCAGGACGACAGTGCGCCCAGAGCCGCGAGACGGCCCGTGAAGTAGGAGCCGCGGCCACCGATGCCGTCCGTTCCCCGGCCCCGGGGGTCGAAGTGGGACTGGAGTTCGGCGCGGCGGCGACGCCCCTCGGCGCTGGACCACGTGCTCTGCTCGGCGAGGTCCATCACCGCGTGCGGAAGGTCCGGCACGTAACGCGGATTGGGGAAGAAGGGGTAGCCCTCCCCCGACGGCAGGATGCCGAGAGCCGCGTACTGGTGCGGACTGTGCCTGCGCAGGCTTTCGTTGACGCGGTCGACGACCTGCTCCAGGTAGAGCTTGGGCTGACGGGGTCCGCCGACCGTGAGGTCGTCGACCGCTTCGGTCAGTGCCCGGGTGAACGCGCCGTCGACAGCCTCGTCCCGGGACCGGGCCGCCGCGATGACGCAGAAGGCGGCGAGGCGCTCCGCTTCGGCGGCCCGGGTGGTACTGAGCCGCCTGCCGAGGCCGGTCGCGACGCGGCGGGCGGCATCGAGGCCGCCCTGGCCCGCGTAGCAGGTGTCGACGATCAGCAGGAGCCGTTCGAATCCGCACTCCGTGACCGTGCGGACGAGGTCTTCGGTGGCGAGGGCGGTGCCGGTGAGACGGTCGGTGCGGCTGTCGCGGAACAGGAGGTAGTGCCGGTCGTGGTCGTGGTCTCCGTGGCCGCTGTAGTACAGGACGAGGGCGTCCTCGGTACGGTCCTGCGAGGCGGCCCAGTCGGAGAGTTCGCGCCGGAAGCCGTCCGCGCTGCGGTCGTGCAGCCGGCCGCCGGACTTGTAACCGAGCCCCTCGAAGAGGGCGGTGACGGCGTCGAGGTCGCCGGACACGGCCGGGAGTTCCTCGTGGTGTTCGTACCGGGACGTGCCACCGGCCACGATCAGTCTGCGGACCTTTTCCTCCCCCGTCGCGCACATCGCGTCAGCCCGCCGCCCCCGCTGCCTCTGTCCCCCCGGCGTCCTCCGCCTCCCCGGTCACCAGCCCTGCCGCCAGCGCCGCGCCCGTTTCGGCGGCGGTGAGGTGGTGCTCGATGGAGTGGGCCTGCCAGCCGTTGTCCACGAGGACGTCCCGGACGGGGCGCGGGCCGCCCGGGAACAGCGGAGCAAGGCGCTTGGCGAGAGCGACCACGTCACGGCGGTCGCAGACGTTGGTCCAGTCACGGACCCCGGCGGGCCAGTGCCCCTCCCCCGCGGCCGGCCCGGGGAGCAGCCGGTCGAAGACCAGGCGGGGGATGCCCAGCGGTGAACCGACCGTCACCAGCGTCGGGATCTGCCACTCCGGATGCGCGCACAGCGCTTCGTACGCGACGACCGAACCGAGGGAGTGCCCCACGAGGACCCGGGTGCCGGGCGTGACGGCCGCCTCGATCTCGCGCTGGACGCGTTCCCGTAAGCCGGGCTCGGTGAGGTAGCGGCGGACCTGGGAGAGGACCCCGAGGAGGAAACGGTCGGCGGTGCGGGCGAAGAAACGCGAGCGGCTGAGCGCGTGCAGCGCGCGCTGCACGGTGACCGGAGTGGCGGCCTTCCCGGGGCGGGCGGCGTTGCGCGGTGCCGGCGGCGGAGGAACCCGGTCCGGTTCCAGCCGGGCCGCCTCCGCCCACCAGGCGAGCAGCAGCTCCGTCTCCAGCGGATCGGTGACGTCACGCGCGCGCGGCGCGGGTTCGCCTTTCACGGCCGTCGCGCCGGAAGGCCGGAAACAGTGGCCGTAGAAGGCGACGCCCACGTCCTCGGGGGTCAGCTCCGGTCCGCCGGCGAGTCTCAGGCCGTCGAGCACGGCGGAGGCGATACCGCGGTGCAGGGTGTGGGCCCCCAGGTACTGCTTTCCGATGCCGTGTACGACGACGATGGCAGCCATGCCCCTCCCCCGGGTCCGTTGCCCGTGATCGTACAACTCCGCGGTCTGTCCGCGGGGTTGACGGAGTTTCGTCTCCAGGGGCGGCGTCGTCGGCCGGGTCACCCGGCGGATCCGGGTGACATGCCGCTGCCCCGCCCGGAACACGGTCCGGGCGGGGCAGCGGCGGCAGGGCCGGGGTTGTGGTTACGCGGTGGGGGTGGTGGTCGAGGAGGAGGGAGCGGAGGGGGTCGTCGACGGGTCGGTCGTCGATCCGGTCGACGGGTCGGCCGTCGGATCGGTCGACGGTGCGGTGGTGGCCGCGGTGACGGTCAGTTCGACCGTGAGGACCACACCGTCGGCGGTGGTGAGGCGCAGCTTGTACGTCCCCGCGTTGCCGTCGGCGTAGACCTTCGGAAGGGCCAGCAGGCCGTCGGCGTCCGTCTTCAGCGCGGTCAGGGTGCGGACCGCCTTGCCGTCGGCGCCCTTGAAATACGGGCCCTTGTCGTTCTCCGCGGACGCGCCGGCGTCACCCGTGACCATCGTCGCGGTCACTGCGACACCCGCCGCGGCCTTTCCCTGGTACGTCGCCTTCACCTCGACCGGTTCGGCGAAGGAGCCACCGGTCTCGGCCCTGAGCTCCTTGTCGGAGGTGCGGACCAGCGCGTCGGACCGCGGCGCCGGCGCCGGCTTGGCCTTGACGTCGGCGGTGAAGTTCGCGGCGGGGGCGCTGGTGCCCAGCGCCTTGGCGCGCACGGTGAACGTGCCCGTCCGCCCGCCCGCGCCGAGCGTGGGGGCGGTGGCGATGCCGTCGGCGCCGGTGGTGACGGTGAAGCGGGTCCGGGCGCCGGGGAAGCGCGCGTCCGTGTCGCCGACGATCTGGAACTGGACCCGGGCGCCCACCACCACCTTGCCCGCGGAGGTCTTGGCCCGTACGCGCAGCCGGTCGGTGAACTTCTCGCCCTCGGTCGCGGTCACGGTCGCGGTGCCGAGCCGCTCCAGGGTGGCGACGGGTGCCGGGGCCGGGGGCTGCGTCGGCGGAGTCGGAGTCGTCGGCGGCGGGGTCGTCGGGGGCTGCGTCGACGGCGGGGTCGTCGCAGGCGGGGTCGTCGGGGGCTGCGTCGACGGCGGGGTCGCCGGGGGCGTCGTCGGCGGGGCCGGGGTGTCGCCGGTTCCCGGAGTGCCCGGGCCGGCCGGCGGAGTCGTCCCGCCGGGAACTGCGGGCAGGCCGTTGCCGTTTCCACTGCCACTGTTGTGGCTGTCGGGTTCGCTGCTGCCCGGCAGGACTCCGGAGCCGTCCGGCACCTCGTGGCTGCCGCGCCGGTAGTAGTCGAACCAGGACATGACCGTACGCAGGTACTCCCGCGAGCGGTTGTAGCCGAGGATCGCCTGGTCGAGATCGGCCTGGACGGACAGATCGCGGTCGTGGGCGCAGAGGTAGCGGCCGGCGGCGAGGGCCGCGTCGTAGATGTTGTTCGGGTCCTTGCGGCCGTCGGCGTTGCCGTCCTGGCCCCAGGCCGCCCAGGTGGACGGGATGAACTGCATCGGACCGACCGCGCGGTCGTGCGTCGAGTCGCCGTCGTACGCACCGTTGTCGGTGTCGGAGATGTTGGCGAAGCCGACGCCGTTGAGCTGCGGGCCGAGGATCGGTGTCAGCGTCGTTCCGTCGTCGTCGACCCGGCCGCCGCGCGCCTGGCCCGACTCGACCTTGCCGATGGCGGCGAGCAGCTGCCACGGGAGGCGGCAGCCGGGGTCGGTGCCCTTGACGGTCCCTTCCGCCCGCTTGTACGCGGCCAGGACCGTGGCGGGTATGCCTGCTTCCGCCGGGCCGGTGATGACGGGGAGGTCGATCGAAGTGCCCGGTTTGTTCGGGGTGTTCAGGGGCGGCAGATCGGTGAAGTACGGCGAGTTGCCCGTCACCGGGGTGCCGGGGGGTTCGGTCGCCTTCGCGGCTCTCTCGTCGGCGGGACCCAAAGTGCTGCCCGGCGCCTGCGAGGCGGAGAGCGCCGCCACCACGAGCGCCGCCACCGTGGTGGCTGTCGCCCCTTTGCGCAGCCTGCGACCGAATTGCGCTGCCATACGTCTGGCCCCTCCCGTCAACGGCTGTTCGCGCTCCCCAGCGCGAGGACTCAGGCGACACTACGACAACTACCGACGCCGGAACACCGGCCGCCGTCGCCTTATTACCGGTTGTTCACGGAAATTCATCTCGGAACACAAAACGGCATACTGATCGCCATCGATCAGAAGCGGACCGAGGGGTGCTTTTGCCGTTCACACTCAGCCATGCTGCGGCCGTACTGCCGGGCATTCGACGGAACGGTACCGCGCGCGGACCGCTGCTCGCATCGGCGCTCGTCGCCGGGTCGTTCGCGCCCGACATGACCTATTTCGCGGCCACCGCCGCCCCGGCCGCGATGGCCTTCGGAGACGTCACGCACTCCCTGCCGGGCCTCGTCACCGTCGACGTGTTCATCACGGCGGCGCTCGTGGGCCTGTGGCTGCTGCTGCGGGAACCCCTGCTGGCCCTGGTGCCGCGCCACCGGCAGGCCCGCTTCCACGGCTTCGTGCGCGGCCAGGACTGGAGCGGGATGCAACTCCCCTCCCTCGCCTGGCGGTTCTTCCTCTCGGCGGTCATCGGCGCGTGCACGCACGTCTTCTGGGACACCTTCACCCATCTCGACCGATGGGGCACGAAGGTCCTGCCGGTGCTCGGTGAGGTCGTCGCCGGCTTCCCGGTGTACTGGTACGCGCAGTACGGCGGCTCGGCCGTCGCCCTCGCGGTGATCGTGTGGTTCATGGTCTCGGCGCTGCGGCGCCGGCCGGACGGTCCCGCCCCCGCCTCCGTACCGCTGCTGGACGCGCGCGGGAGGTGGGCCGCCGGGGGGCTGCTCGCGCTGTGCGTGCTGCTGGGCATCGTCCACCGGTGCGTGCGCTGGTACGCCGCGCAGACCGTGCAGCTGAAGCCGCTCGACTACGTCCCGACCGTATGCTTCGGCGCCGGCTCGGGGCTCGCCGTGGGACTGGTGCTGTACGCCGCGGGGGTGCGGCTGTGGCTGCGCGGCGCGCCGGCCGGGGGCGCGGAGCAGCGCGCGGCCCCGGACCCCGGGCCCCAGTCGCCGGCCGGGCCGGGCGTCCCGGCCCGGGCCGGCACATCGGGCCCGTCCGGCGACTGAGGGCACGCCCCCGGGGCGCCCCGGGGGTCAGTGGGCGGCGGACTCCCAGTCGGGTCCCACACCCACCGACACGTCGAGCGGCGCGCGCAGCGTGACGGCGCCGGCCATCTCGCGGCGGACGATCTCCTCCACCCGCTCGCGCTCGCCCGGCGCGATCTCCAGCACGATTTCGTCATGCACCTGGAGGAGCATCCGGGAGGTCATCCCGGCCTCCTCCAGAGCCCGGTCGACGTTCAGCATGGCGACCTTGACGATGTCCGCGGCCGTGCCCTGGATCGGGGCGTTGAGCGCCATCCGCTCGGCCATCTCACGGCGCTGGCGGTTGTCGCTGTTGAGGTCGGGGAGGTAGCGGCGGCGGCCGAGCATCGTCTCGGTGTAGCCCGTGGCGCGGGCCTCCTCGACGGCGCGCTGGAGGTAGTCCCGTACGCCGCCGAACCGCTGGAAGAAGGTGTCCATCAGGCCGCGGGCCTCACCGGCGTCGATGTTCAGCTGCTGGGACAGGCCGAACGCCGAGAGGCCGTACGCCAGTCCGTACGACATGGCCTTGATCTTGCGGCGCATCTCGGGGTCGACCTGGGACTTCTCCACGCCGAACACCTGGGAGGCGACGGTGGTGTGCAGGTCCTCGCCGGACAGGAACGCCTCGATCAGGCCCTCGTCCTCCGACAGGTGGGCCATCACCCGCAGTTCGATCTGGCTGTAGTCGGCGGTCATCAGCGATTCGTAGCCCTCGCCGACGACGAAGCCGCGCCGGATGGCCCGGCCCTCGTCCGTACGCACCGGGATGTTCTGGAGGTTGGGGTCGGTGGAGGAGAGCCGCCCGGTGGCCGCGACCGTCTGGTTGTAGGTGGTGTGGATGCGGCCGTCCGTCGCGATGGACTTGACGAGGCCCTCGACGGTGACGCGCAGCTTGGCCTGCTCACGGTGGCGCAGCATGATCACCGGCAGCTCGTGCTCGGTCTGCGCCGCCAGCCACGCCAGGGCGTCGGCGTCCGTGGTGTAACCCGTCTTGGTCTTCTTGGTCTTGGGCAGCGCGAGCTCGCCGAAGAGGATCTCCTGGAGCTGCTTGGGCGAACCGAGGTTGAACTCCCGCCCCGCCGCGTCGTGCGCCTCCTTCACGGCCTGCTGCACGGCCGCCGCGAACTGCTGTTCCATGGACTCCAGGTGGGCGCGGTCGGCGGCGATGCCGTGCCGCTCCAGGCGGGCCAGCAGGACGGAGGTGGGCAGCTCCACACGGTGCAGCAGGTCGGTGGCGCCGACCTCGTCGAGACGCTCGCCGAAGGCCTCGCCGAGGTCGAGGACCGCGCGGGCCTGCGTCATCAGGGCGTCGGCCTCGGCCCGCTCGTCCGTACCGAACGCGAGCTGCCCGTCCGCGGCGGCCGCGGGGGCCAGCTCACGGTGGAGGTACTCCACGGACAGGGCGTCCAGCGCGAAGGAACGGCGGCCCGGCTTGACCAGGTAGGCGGCGAGCGCGGTGTCCATGGTGACGCCGTCGACCTGCCAGCCGTGCTCGGGGAAGATCCGCATGGCGCCCTTGGCGTTGTGCATGACCTTGGGCTTCGTGGGGTCGGCGATCCAGGCGGCGAACGCCTTGTCGTCGGCCTCGTCGAGCTGGGAGGTGTCGAACCAGGCCGCCGCGCCGTCGGCCGCGGCCAGCGCGATCTCGCTGACGCTGCCGGAGCCCAGCGCCCACGCGTCGACGGTGGCGACACCCAGCGGCTGCCCGCCGTGCCGCTCCAGCCAGGGCGCGACCTCGCCGGAGCCGAGCACCGTGCCGTCGATCTCCACACCGGCGGCCGGGGCCGGGGCCTCTTCCTCGCCGGCGCCCGGGTCGACGGCGAGCAGGCGCTCGCGCAGGCTCGGGTTGCGGATCTCCAGTACGTCGAGGACACCGGTCAGCGCCGCGCGGTCGTACGGAGCGCGCTCCAGGTCGAGCGGCCCCTTGGGCAGCTCGACGTCACGCACCATCTCGGTCAGGCGGCGGTTGAGCTTCACGGCCTCCAGGTGGTCCCGGAAGTTCTGCCCGGCCTTGCCCTTGACCTCGTCGGCGCGGGCCACCAGCTCCTCGAACGAGCCGAACTGGTTGATCCACTTCGCCGCCGTCTTCTCACCGACCCCCGGGATGCCCGGCAGGTTGTCGGACGGGTCGCCGCGCAGCGCCGCGAAGTCCGGGTACTGCTGCGGGCTCAGCCCGTACTTCTCCTGGACCTTCTCCGGGGTGAAACGGGTCAGCTCCGAGACGCCCTTGGTCGGGTACAGCACGGTGACGTGGTCGCTGATCAGCTGGAACGAATCCCGGTCACCCGTGACGATCAGCACCTCGAAGCCGGCCGCCTCGGCCTGGGTGGCGAGCGTCGCGATGACGTCGTCCGCCTCGAACCCGTCGACCGCGAACCGGTCCGCGTGCATCGCGTCGAGCAGTTCGCCGATCAGCTCGACCTGCCCCTTGAACTCGTCGGGCGTCTTCGAACGGGTCGCCTTGTACTCGGGGAACTCCTCGGAGCGCCACGTCTTGCGCGACACGTCGAAGGCCACCGCGAAATGCGTGGGCGCCTCGTCGCGCAGCGTGTTCGCCAGCATCGACGCGAAGCCGTAGATGGCGTTCGTCGGCTGGCCGCTCGCGGTCGTGAAGTTCTCCGCGGGCAGCGCGAAGAACGCCCGGTACGCCAGGGAGTGCCCGTCCATGAGGAGCAGGCGAGGACGGTGGTCTGCGGTCTTCTTCGATGCTGTCTCTGACACGCCACCGATCCTAGGCGCCGCCACCGACAATCCGGCCCCTCGCCCTCGCCCTCGCCCTCGCCCGGTGTCAGTGGAGCGTGACAGGATCGGAGACGCACGGAACAGAACCGCCCGCTCGAAGGGGAGCACCATGGCTGCCAAGCCGCCCGCAGGTGACCCGGTCCAGGACGCTCCGCAGGTCGCGGCGCCCCAGCACGCCGCCGCAGGGCTTCCCGCCATCGGACACACGCTGAAGATGGCCCAGCAGCAGATGGGGATCCGCCGCACCGCGCAGACGCTCCTCAAGGTCAACCAGAAGGACGGCTTCGACTGTCCCGGCTGCGCCTGGCCCGAGGAGGACAAGCGGCACACCGCGGAGTTCTGCGAGAACGGCGCCAAGGCCGTCGCCGAGGAGGCGACGCTGCGCCGCGTCACACCCGACTTCTTCGCCGCGCACCCCGTCGCCGGCCTGGCCACGCGCAGCGGGTACTGGCTGGGCCAGCAGGGCCGCATCACCCAGCCGATGTACCTGGCGGAGGGCGCGGAGCGGTACGACGCGGTGACCTGGGAGCGGGCCTTCGAGATCATCGCGGAGGAGCTCAAGGCGCTCGGCTCCCCCGACGAGGCCGTCTTCTACACCTCGGGCCGCACCAGCAACGAAGCGGCGTTCCTGCTCCAGCTCTTCGCCCGCGAGTTCGGCACGAACAACCTGCCGGACTGCTCCAACATGTGCCACGAGTCGTCGGGCTCCGCCCTGACGGAGACCATCGGCATCGGCAAGGGCAGCGTCTCCCTGGAGGATCTGCACCGGGCCGACCTGATCATCGTCGCCGGGCAGAACCCGGGCACCAACCACCCGAGGATGCTCAGCGCCCTGGAGAAGGCCAAGGCCGCCGGCGCGAAGATCATTTCGGTGAACCCGCTTCCCGAGGCCGGACTCGAACGCTTCAAGAACCCGCAGACCCCGCAGGGCATGATCAAGGGCGCCGCCCTCACCGACCTCTTCCTCCAGATCCGCCTCGGCGGCGACCAGGCCCTCTTCCGCCTGCTCAACAGGCTGATCATCGAGACGGAAGGCGCCGTCGACGAGGAGTTCGTACGCGAGCACACCCACGGGTACGAGGAGTTCGCGGCCGCCGCCCGCGGCGCCGACTGGGACGAGACCCTCGCCGCCACCGGCCTGGAGCGCACGGAGATCGAGCGGGCCCTCGCCATGGCCCTCGCCTCCCGGCGCACCATCGTGTGCTGGGCCATGGGACTGACCCAGCACAAGCACTCCGTGCCGACCATCCGCGAAGTCGTCAACTTCCTGCTGCTGCGCGGCAACATCGGCCGCCCCGGCGCCGGCGTGTGCCCCGTGCGCGGACACTCCAACGTGCAGGGCGACCGCACCATGGGCATCTTCGAACGCCCCGCCCCCGCCTTCCTCGACGCCCTCGACAAGGAATTCGGGATCACCTCCCCCCGCCACCACGGATACGACGTCGTACGGTCCATCCAGGCACTGCGCGACGGCGACGCCAAGGTCTTCTTCGCCATGGGCGGCAACTTCGTCGGCGCCACCCCCGACACGGCCGTCACCGAGGCCGCGATGCGCAAGGCGCGCCTGACCGTCCACGTCTCGACGAAGCTCAACCGCTCGCACGCCGTCACCGGCGCCCGCGCGCTGATCCTGCCCACCCTCGGACGCACCGACAAGGACGTGCAGGCGGGGGGCAGGCAGTTCGTCACCGTCGAGGACTCCATGGGCATGGTGCACGCCTCCCGCGGCAACCTCACCCCTGCGAGCCCGCACCTGCTGTCCGAGCCGGCCATCGTCGCCCGGCTGGCACGGGCCGTCCTCGGCCCCGCGTCCGCCACCCCCTGGGAGGACTTCGAGAAGGACTACGCCGCGATCCGCGACCGGATCTCCCGTGTCGTCCCCGGCTTCGAGGACTTCAACGCGCGCGTCGCCCGCCCCGGCGGCTTCACCCTGCCGCACGGCCCGCGCGACGAGCGGCGCTTCGCCACCCCCACCGGCAGGGCCAACTTCACCGCCGCCCCCGTCGAGTACCCCGAGCTCCCCGAAGGCCGGCTGCTGCTCCAGACACTGCGCTCGCACGACCAGTACAACACCACCATCTACGGCCTCGACGACCGCTACCGGGGCATCAAGGGCGGCCGCCGCGTCGTCCTCGTCAACCCGGACGACGCCCGCGAGCTCGGCCTCGCCGACGGGGCGTACACCGACCTCGTCAGCGAGTGGAAGGACGGCGTCGAGCGGCGCGCGCCCGGCTTCCGCGTGGTGCACTACCCCACCGCGCGCGGCTGCGCCGCCGCCTACTACCCCGAGACCAACGTGCTGGTGCCCCTGGACGCCACCGCGGACACCAGCAACACCCCCGCGAGCAAGTCCGTGATCGTACGTCTGGAACAATCACCCACCGCCTAAGCGTTTGCTTAAGGACGATGGACGCCGTACGACGATCGGAGCCGGGCCCCATGGGTGAGCAGACAACTGTGAAGTTCCCGCAAGAGGTCATCGACGAGTACGCCCGGATGGGCGTGGACCTGCCCGCCCTCTTCTCCGCCGGAGACCTCGGCGCCCGCATGGGCGTGCAGATCGTCGAGGCGTCCGCCGAGCGCGTGGTCGGCACCATGCCCGTCGAAGGCAACACCCAGCCCTACGGCCTGCTGCACGGCGGGGCCTCCGCCGTACTCGCCGAGACCCTCGGCTCCGTGGGCTCGATGCTGCACGGCGGCTCCTCCAAGCTCGCCGTCGGCGTGGACCTCAACTGCACACACCACCGGGGCGCCCGCAGCGGCCTGGTGACCGGCGTGGCCACCCCCGTCCACCGCGGACGCTCCACCGCGACATACGAGATCGTCATCACCGACGAGCAGGACAAGCGCGTCTGCACGGCCCGCCTGACCTGCATGCTGCGCGACATGGGCGGCAACGGCGCCCAGGGCTGACCGCCGGGCCGGGGCGGCAGCGCCACAACGCCGCCGGCCCCGGCCCGGACGCGGAGAGCGTCCGGGCCGGGGCCGGGGCGGTGATCAGGAGCGACAGGGCGCACGGCCGCGGGACACGGGCCGCCCGCACCAGCGGCTACCTCACGCGGCGCCCTCACCCAGGTACGCCGCCCGGATCCGCGGGTCCGCCAGCAGGTCCTGCGCCGGCCCCGAGACCGCCACCGAACCCGTCTCCAGCACATAACCGCGCTGCGCGAGCCCCAGCGCCTGGGTGGCGTTCTGCTCCACCAGCAGCACCGTCGTGCCCTGCTCGTTGATCTCCCGGATGATCACGAAGATCTGCTCCACGATCAACGGCGCCAGACCCATCGACGGCTCGTCGAGCAGCAACAGCTCCGGCCGGCTCATCAGCGCGCGGCCGATCGCCAGCATCTGCTGCTCACCGCCCGACAGCGTGCCCGCGAGCTGGCTCCTGCGCTCCGCGAGCCGCGGGAAGAGCGTGTACACCCGGTCCATGTCGGCCGAGTCCACGCCCTTGAAGCGGTACGCGCCCATCTCCAGGTTCTCGCGCACACTCATCCGCGCGAACACCCGGCGCCCCTCGGGCACATGACCGATCCCGAAGTTGACCAGCTCGTGCGACTTGATGCCGTCGATCCGCTCCCCGCGCAGACGCACCTCGCCCTGACGCGGCGTCAGCATCCCCGACACCGTACGCAGCGTCGTCGTCTTGCCCGCGCCGTTGCCACCGAGCAGGGCCACGATCTCGCCCTCACCGACCGTCAGGTCGATCCCCTTCAGGGCCTCGATCGCACCATAGGCCACCCGCAGCCCGCGCAGCTCCAGCAGCGGCACCGCGACCGGCCCGCCGGACTCCTTCTGCAGCTCGGTCGTCGTGCTCACTGAGTGCTCTCCTCGTCCGGCGCCGAACGCTGCTCGGCAATGATGTTCCGCACCGCGTCCGCGTCGGCGGCCGACGTACCCAGGTACGCCTCCACCACCGCCGGATGCTGCTGCACCTCACTCGGCGTCCCCTCGGCGATCTTCTTGCCGAAGTTCAGGACCATCACCCGGTCCGCCACCGACATCACCAGCCGCATGTCGTGCTCGATCAGCAGCACACTGACACCCAGTTCGGTGTTGATGCGCCGGATCAGCCGCTCGAGCTCCAGCTTCTCCGTCGGGTTGGTGCCCGCCGCCGGCTCGTCCAGGAGCAGCACCTGCGGCTCCGTGGCCAGCGCCCGCGCGATCTCCAGGCTGCGCTGATCGCCGTAACACAGCGACCCCGCCACCTCGTTGAGCTTGTCATGGAGCCCCACGAACTTCAGCAGCCGGATCGAGCGCTCGTCGCTCTCCCGCTCCGCCTTCCGCGCACTCGGCAGCCCCAGCATGATCGACACCGGACCGGCCTTCAGCCGCGTCTCCGCCGCGATCTTCACGTTCTCCAGAGCCGTCAGCGCACCGAACAGCCGGATGTTCTGGAACGTGCGCGCCAGACCGTACCGGTTGACCAGATGCGGCTTGCTGCCCAGCAGGGACTTCTCCCCGCCGTCCTTCGGCAGGAAGAGGATCCGGCCCTCCTGCGGGGTGTACGCCCCCGTCAGCGAGTTGAAGAACGACGTCTTGCCCGCACCGTTCGGACCGATCACCGCGAGGATCTCACCCCGCCGCATCTGCATCTCGACCTTGTCGAGCACGGTCAGACCGCCGAACCGCAACGTCACGTCCGACGTCCGGAGGACGAGATCCTCCTCGGCGGCCGCGGCCGCCCCGGAACCACCCGCACCAGGTGTCACATCGGTGGACATCAGACCTTGCCTCCTGCCGGCTCGGACATCGCATCCGCGTCGCCCAAGCCCTCTTCCGCCAGCTTCAGCTCCCGCTGCCGGCGCCTGGACGGCCACACACCCTGCGGCCGGTAGATCATCATGACCACCAGCAGCGCACCCAGGTACATGTACCGGTCCGACGGATCCACGTAGTCACGCAGCACCTCCGGCAGCCACACCAGGATCGCCGCGCCGATCAGCACACCCGGGATCGACCCCATACCGCCGAAGATCACGTACGCCAGAACCAGGATCGAGTTCAGGATGACGAAGTTCTCCGGGTTGAAGTAACCCACCTTGCTCGCGTACACCACACCCGCGATACCCGACGTCGAAGCACCGATCGCGAACGCCATCAGCTTGAACCGCACCGTGTCCACACCGTTGGCGGCAGCAGCCACCTCGTCCTCACGGATCGCCGTCCACGCCCGGCCCACCCGCGAGTGCTCGAGCCGCACGAAGACGATGATCAGAACGACGATGACCGTCACCAGCAGATACCAGTACGGCATCCGCTCCAGACTCCACTCGTACCCGAACGCCGAGAACTTCGGAATCTGCCGCGCACCGGCCGAACCACCCGTGAAACCGTCCGCGTTCTTCGCCACGATGTACACGATCTCGTGGAAGCCCAGCGTCACGATCGCCAGGTAGTCACCGCGCAACCGCAGCGTCGGCGCACCCAGCAGCACACCCGCGATCAGACACGTGAGCACCGCGACCGGAATCACCAGGAAGTTGTTCAGCACCACCGGCGGATCCACCGGCAGCGCACCGGTCCAGAACGCCGCGCTGTACGCACCCACCGCGAAGAACGCCACGAACCCCAGGTCCAGCAGGCCCGCCCAGCCGATCACCACGTTCAGCCCGATGGCCAGCAACGCGTACGTCGCCACCTGGTCCACCAGCACCGTCTGCCAGTAGCCCGTCAGGTTGTACGGGGCGAACAGCGCCAGCAGCAGCCCCGCCGCCGCCAGCACCCACTTCAGCTTCGGCTGGGTACGCAGCAGCGTCCGCACCCGGTCCACCGGCAGCGCGCGCCCGGCCGCCACCGCCGAGCCCGCCACCTTCGACACGGACGTGCCCGCGAACTCGCGCACCGCCCAGATCGCCACCGCGAGACCCACGCACACCCACAGGTTCACACCCGTGAAGCTGGTCTCCAGCGAGTAGAAGATGTCACGCGTGTTGCCCTGCTCGCCCACCATCATCGTGAGCACCACACCCAGCGCCAGCATCGCGCCGAGCCGCTTCATCCGGGGCTGCTGGTACCACGCCACATGACGCAGCCGCGCCGCCCTGGCCGCCGGATCCTTCACCGACACATCCGCGCTCATGCCGTCCTCCCCACTCGCTCACCGAGGATGCCGGTCGGCCGGAACATCAGCACACCGATCAGTACGACGAACGCGCCCACGTGGCGCCACTCGCCGCCGAACACCGGCACCGTCAGCGTCTCCACGATGCCCAGCATCATCCCGCCGAGCATCGCCCCGCGGATGTTGCCGATACCGCCGACCACCGCCGCCGCGAACGCCGTGATGCCCGGGATGAAGCCCATGTCGAACTTGACCTGCGTGAACGTGCCGTACAGGTAACCCGCCGCACCACCGAGCACACCGCCGATGACGAACGTCCGCGAGATCACCTTGTCGATGTCCACACCCATCAGACCGGCCACCTCGGCGTCCTGCGACACCGCGCGGATACCGGAACCGAGCTTGGTGCGGTTCACCATCAGGTCGAGGCCGATCATCATGACCACGGCCGCCCCGAGCAGCAGCAGCTGCGTGACGTTCAGGTCCGCCCCGAAGAGCGTGAAGACCTTCTTGTTCTCGTAGGCGTCGGGCATCGGCAGCGGGTCACGGCCGAAGAGCTTGCCCGCCAGGTTGTAGAGGAAGAACGAGGCGCCGATCGCGGTGATCAGGAAGATCAGCCGTGGCGCGCCGCGCCGGCGCAGCGGCCGGTACGCCACCTTCTCCAGGCCGTACGCGGTGACGGCTCCGAAGAGCCCGCCCGCCGCGAGACCGAGCGCCACGTAACCGACCGAGGCGAGCGCCGAGGGACTGTCGCCCGGCGCGATGATCGTGAGGGATATCAGGCCGCCGTACGCACCGAGCATGAAGACCTCGCTGTGCGCGAAGTTGATCAGCTGGAGCACGCCGTAGACCAGGGTGTAACCGATGGCGATGACGGCGTAGATCGAGCCGAGCACCACCCCTAGGACCAAATAGTCCCAGAACTCATTGAGGGACATCGAGCTGACTTCCTTGTGGGAGCTGTACCAGACCGGCCGACCGATGCGATCGGCACCGGACCCGGCCGTGCTGAGCAGATGTGTGCGGTGGGTAGCAGCGGGCCGCGTCCCCCACCCGGAAGGACGCGGCCCCGTGCCGGATCAGCTTCCGGCCAGCTCCTCGATGGCGCCCTGGTACTCGATCTTGCCGTCCTTGACCTGGTACAGGTACACGTTCTGGATCTTCAGTTCACCCTTGTCGTCGAAGGAGAACTCCTTGGTCAGACCCTTGTACGTGGCCTTCTGCAGCGCCTGGTGGAGGCTCTGGCGGTCGACCTTGTCACCCAGCTTCTTCATCTCCTGGATGATCATGTTCGCCAGGTCGTACGCCTCGGCCGAGTACGTACCCGGGTTCACCTTGAACTTCTTCTTGTACTCCGCGGTGAATTCCTTGGTCGCCGACTCGACGTTGGCGTCGGTGCACGGGCACGTCAGGTACCAGCCCTCGGTGGCCTTGCCGGCCAGCTCGATGAACTTCACGTCGTTCGTACCGTCACCGGAGATCGCCGCGCCCTTGTAACCGGCCTCGTCCAGCTTCTTCGCGAACGGCGCGCCGTCCTGGTAGTAACCCGCGTAAATCAGCGCGTCCGCCTTGGAGTTGACAACCTCCTTGGCCGCCGCACTGTAGTCCGGGGTCTTCGCCGGAACGGACTTCTTGATGACCTTGACGCCCGCGGCCTTCAGTTCCTTCTCGGCGACGGTGGCCAGACCCACGCCGTAGTCCGACTTGTCGTCGACCAGGTAGACCGTCTTCGCCTTCAGCTTCTTGGCGTAGTACGTCGCCATGCCGGCGCCCTGGGCGCTGTCGTTCGGCACACCGCGGAGGAAGGTCTTGAAGCCCTGCTCGGTCAGGGTCGGGTTGGTGGCCGACGCCGACAGCGCGGTCAGCCCGGCGTCACCGAAGAGCGGAGCGGCCGAGTTCGTCGGACCCGAGAACGCCGGACCCACGACCGCCATCACGTCCGGGTCGTCGATGGCCTTCTGGGCGGCGGCGGTCGCCTTCTCCGGCAGACCCTGGTCGTCGACCGGCAGGTACTCCAGCTTGAACGGCAGGTCGCCCTTGGCGTTCGCCTGGTCGATGGCCAGCCGGACACCCTTGTCCTCGTTCTCGCCCAGCGCGGTGTTGTCGCCGGAGAGCGGACCCTGGAAAGCGATCTTGTACGAGCCGCCGTCCCCGGCCTCGGAGTCCCCAGCACAACCAGTCAGCGCCAGCGCGCCGATGACCACCGGAATGGCCACCTTGACGATAGTTTTATTCAGCACTACGAACCCCCTGGGGCAGCCACAGCGATCTTGTAAAACAGGGGGAGTTGACTCCCCATGCACACACGCCGCCACAACACCGCGTGATGTGCGGGGAATCTACTCAGCCTCCACGTCACCCGCATAGGTGACGAACGGATGTGTGATCGCCCTGTGACCTCGGTCATGCGCCGGAAAGAGAACACTCCTTACCCGTGAGCGGACATGTCCCTCATGCGGTACAAGATCAGGACGACTTGAATCCGGACCGCCCCGAGGGCCGGAGGAGACGAAAACGGCCTGCTCACCGACGGTCCGCACAGAACACGAAAGGGGCCCGCACCGCCCGGTGGGCGGTACGGGCCCCGACACGCGGGTGCCGCGGAGTTACGAGGACTGCTCCTTGGCGGCCTTCTTCTCCTCGGCATCCTGAATGACCGCCTCGGCCACCTGCTGCATGGACAGACGGCGGTCCATCGACGTCTTCTGGATCCACCGGAACGCGGCCGGCTCCGTCAGCCCGTACTGCGTCTGCAGCACCGACTTCGCCCGGTCCACCAGCTTCCGCGTCTCCAGCCGCTGCGTGAGGTCCGCGACCTCGTTCTCCAGCGCCTTCAGCTCCGTGAACCGCGACACCGCCATCTCGATGGCCGGTACCACGTCACTCTTGCTGAACGGCTTCACCAGGTACGCCATCGCCCCGGCGTCCCGCGCCCGCTCCACCAGATCGCGCTGCGAGAACGCGGTCAGCATGAGGACGGGGGCGATGGACTCCTCGGTGATCTTCTCGGCGGCGGAGATCCCGTCGAGGACGGGCATCTTCACGTCGAGGATGACGAGGTCGGGCCGGTGCTCGCGGGCGAGCTCGATGGCCTGCTGCCCGTCACCGGCCTCGCCCACGACCGCGTAGCCCTCCTCCTCGAGCATCTCTTTGAGGTCGAGGCGGATGAGGGCTTCGTCCTCGGCGATGACGACACGGGTCGTCAGCGGCGGGACGTGCGACTTGTTGTCGTCGTCGGCGACGGGCTGGGGCGACTCGGGGGTGGTCACGGGGCTCCTCGTTTCCGGGCAGGTGCTGCTTCCTGAGCCTACCTAGCTCCTGTATGTTTGAGTCACGGCGGGTCTCCGCTAGCCTTCTTTTTGAAGGAAGCCCCGGTAGTCCAGCGGTAGAGACACGGTGCTCAAACCACCGACAGCGTCGGTTCGAATCCGACCCGGGGCACTTCTCCTTCGATTCCAAGGTTCACCAATGGGTTGGCGATCTTCACTCGCCCTGGTGAACGCAGTGCAGAATCGGCGCGAGCCGACAAAGATCCAGCCAGCCTCGCAATCATGTACGGCCTCGATACGCGCAGGCACGCGCTGGCTCTCGTCTCCCAAGGCCGCAGCCTCAACTCCGTAAGCAAGCAGACCGGAATATCCCGGTCCGCCATCCGTGAGTGGCAGACCCGGATCGAACCGGTGCCACGCATGCTCGGACAAGCCGCGCCGTGCCCTCGGCGCCTGCCGGTACCAGGGGTTCCGGCCGACACCGCCGCGTACGCGTACCTCTTGGGCCTCTATCTCGGCGACGGCTGCATCAGCCCACATCGTCGCGGCGGCTACTACCTGCGCATCGCGTGCGCCGATGCCTGGCCGGGGCTGATCGACCTGTGCCGGAAAGCCATCACAGCCGTCCGTCCCGAAGGTTCCGTCTACGTCCTCCAGCGGGTGGGCTGCGTGGCGGTCACCAGTTACAGCCGACATTGGCCGTGCCTTTTCCCTCAGCACGGTCCAGGCAAGAAACATGAACGGGCGATCGCGCTCGAAGCGTGGCAGCAGGCCGTCGTGACCGACCATCCATGGGAGTTCATCCGAGGGCTGATCCACTCCGACGGATGCCGGAACATGAATTGGACCGTACGGACGGTGGGTGGCGAGCGGAAGCGGTATGAGTACCCCCGCTACTGGTTCACCAACGTCTCGGACGACATCCGCCAGCTCTACACGGACACCCTCGACCGCCTCGGCGTCGAGTGGAAGCACTGCACTCGCCACGGGAAGCTCTACAACATCTCGGTCGCCAAGCGCGCGTCCGTCGCGCTCATGGACGCGCACATCGGACCGAAGCACTGATCCGGCGGCAACCGCGGCACAGGGAAGGGCCCCTCCCCGGAGGGGCCCTTTGCGGCGGCTAGCTCGGGGCGGTGCCGTTCTCGCCGATGTGGTGGACGTGGACGAGGTTGGTGGAGCCCGCGACGCCGGGCGGGGAGCCGGCGGTGATGATCACGACGTCGCCCTTCTTGCAGCGGCCGATGCGCAGGAGGTACTCGTCGACCTGGGCGACCATGGCGTCGGTGGAGTCGACGTGGGGGCCGAGGAAGGTTTCGACACCCCAGGTGAGGTTGAGCTGGGAGCGGGTCGCCGGGTCGGGGGTGAAGGCGAGCAGCGGGATGGGCGAGCGGTAGCGGGAGAGCCGCTTGACGGTGTCGCCGGACTGGGTGAAGGCGACGAGGAACTTCGCGCCGAGGAAGTCGCCGATGTCGGCGGCGGCGCGGGCGACGGCTCCGCCCTGGGTGCGGGGTTTGTTGCGTTCGGTGAGCGGCGGGAGTCCCTTCGCGAGGATGTCCTCCTCTGCGGCTTCGACGATGCGGCCCATGGTCCTGACCGTCTCGATGGGGTATTTGCCGACGCTGGTCTCGCCGGAGAGCATGACGGCGTCGGTGCCGTCGATGACGGCGTTGGCGACGTCGGAGGCTTCGGCGCGGGTGGGGCGGGAGTTCTCGATCATCGAGTCGAGCATCTGGGTGGCGACGATGACCGGCTTGGCGTTGCGCTTGGCGAGTTTGATGGCGCGCTTCTGGACGATCGGGACCTGTTCGAGCGGCATTTCGACGCCGAGGTCGCCGCGGGCCACCATGATGCCGTCGAAGGCGGCGACGATGTCGTCGATGTTCTCGACGGCCTGGGGCTTCTCGATTTTGGCGATGACGGGGAGGCGGCGGCCTTCCTCCTTCATGACGCGGTGGACGTCTTCGATGTCGCGTCCGCTGCGTACGAAGGAGAGGGCGACGATGTCGGCTCCGGTGCGCAGGGCCCACCGGAGGTCTTCGATGTCCTTCTCGGAGAGCGCGGGTACGGAGACGGCGACGCCGGGGAGGTTGAGGCCCTTGTGGTCGGAGACCATGCCTCCTTCGATGACGAGGGTGCGGACGCGGGGTCCGTCGACGCCGGTGACTTCGAGGGTGACTTTGCCGTCGTCGACGAGGATGCGTTCGCCTGCGCTGACGTCGGTGGCGAGGCCCTGGTAGGTGGTGCCGCAGGTGTGGCGGTCGCCTTCCATGGGTTCGACGGTGATGGTGAACTCGTCGCCTCGTTCAAGGAGTACGGGGCCTTCGCGGAAGCGTCCGAGGCGGATCTTCGGGCCTTGAAGGTCGGCGAGTACGCCGACGCTGCGGCCGGTTTCGTCGGAGGCTTTGCGTACGTGCTGGTAACGCTCTTCGTGTTCGGCGTAGGTGCCGTGGCTGAGGTTGAAGCGGGCGACGTCCATTCCGGCTTCGACCAGTGCCTTGATCTGGTCGTATGTGTCGGTGGCGGGCCCTAGGGTGCAAACGATTTTGGCTCGGCGCATGGTTCGAGCCTAGGGCTTACCAGTCAGTAGACAATTGGTCGCGCATGACTGCTCAACAACCTTTGCATGAAAGGTTGTTGACAAGTGTTGAATGTGCATGGGGGTGCTCCGATGAGCACACGAAGAGGGCCTTTCCGGAGCCTCAGAGCCGGGGCGGGGTCATGGTGAAACGGGCGTGCACGAGGGCGTGGACGGTCTGGCGCCGGGGTTCGAGGTCGAGGGCGGGAGCGGGGGCGTCTTCGGCCGTTTCGGGTGCGGCGGAGCGCATGCGGCCGGCGAAGGCGGACGGTACGGGGCGGGCGTCTTCGGCGCCGGGGTCGGCCAGTTCGACGAGGGCGGCGAGGTCGGCGTCGAGGGCCTGGGCGTATTCGCGGGCGCGTTTGACGGCTTCCCGTACGGCGTGGCGGCGCACTTCGGCGTATGCGGGCGAGTCGGGGCGCATGGCCCACCAGGGGCCGTCGACCTGGGTGAGTTCGAGGTCGGCGAGGCGGGTGGCGAGTTCGCCGAGCGCGGTGAAGTCGGTGAGGGCGGCGGTGATGCGGACGCTTCCGTGGTAGGCGCGGACGCGTTCGCCGCGGCCGCGCCGGGTGAGTTCGGGGCTGACGGAGAAGGCGCCGGTTTCGAGCTTCTCGACGGCGTCGCCGTAGGACTTGACGAGGTCGAGGGCGAGGCTGTTGCGGCGGGTGAGGTCTTCGAGCGCGGTGCGGCGGTCCGTACCGCGGGCGTTGACGGTGATGCCGATGCGGGCGATTTCCGGGTCGAATTCGAGGCGGGCTTCGCCCTGGACGGCGAGGCGGGGGGCTTCGGGGGTGCCGTACGGGGCGTGGGGGGCCGGGGGGTTCGGTTCGTCGGTCACGTTTTCCACTGTCGCATCCGGGGGTGACAACGGGTGGTCATCAGATCGAAACGTGAAAGGGGTGTTGCCGGTGTGACGGGTTGGGCCAGAATCTACGCGCGTCGCACAGCGCAACGGAACGAGGAGACGACAAGATGCCGCTGAACCGTAGGACGTTCCTGGGCCGGTCGGCCGCCGCAGGAGCCGGTGTCGCCGTGGCCGGCGGGGCCGTCGCCGGCCCTGCCCCCGCCACCGCCGCCGAAGCACGCGGGAAGGGCCGGGCGCCGAAGCGGTACTCCTTCACCGTGATGGGCACGACGGACCTGCACGGCAACGTCTTCAACTGGGACTACTTCACGGACAGGGAGTTCGACGACAAGGCGCACAACGACGTGGGCCTGGCGAAGATCTCCACCCTGGTGAACCGGGTCCGCGAGGAGAAGGGCCGCCGTAACACGCTGCTCATCGACGCGGGCGACACCATCCAGGGAACGCAGCTGTCGTACTACTACGCCAAGATCGACCCGATCACGGCGGCCCGCGGTCCTGTGCACCCGATGGCGCAGTCGATGAACGCCATCGGATACGACGCGGCCGCTCTCGGGAACCACGAGTTCAACTACGGCATACCGGTGCTGCGGAAGTTCGAGGAGCAGTGCGACTTCCCGCTCCTCGGCGCGAACGCCCTGGACGCGAAGACGCTGCGTCCGGCGTTCCCCCCGTACGTCATGAAGAGGCTGCGTACGCCGCACGGCCGTGATGTGCGGGTGGCGGTGCTCGGTCTGACGAACCCGGGTATCGCGATCTGGGACAAGGCGAACGTGCAGGGGAGGATGACGTTCCCGGGCCTGGAGGAGCAGGCGGCGAAGTGGGTGCCGAAGCTGCGTTCGATGGGTGCGGATGTCGTCATCGTGTCGGCGCACTCGGGCTCCAGCGGCACGTCGTCGTACGGTGACCAGCTTCCGTACGTCGAGAACGCGGCGGGTCTGGTCGCCGAGCAGGTCCCCGGCATCGACGCGATCCTCGTCGGGCACGCGCACACGGAGATTCCCGAGTACTTCGTGGAGAACAAGGAGACGGGCGAGAAGGTCGTCCTGTCGGAGCCCCTGAAGTGGGGCCAGCGGCTGACGCTCTTCGACTTCGACCTGGTGTGGTCGAAGGGCCGCTGGACGGTCGAGAAGGCCGGTGCGCAGGTCCTGAACTCGAACACGGTCCCGGAGGACCCGGAGATCGTGAAGCTGCTCGGCGACGAGCACGAGAAGGTCGTGGCGTACGTCAACCAGGTCATCGGGACGTCGACGGCCGCGATGACGACGGCGGAGGCGGCGTGGAAGGACGAGCCGCTGATCGATCTGATCAACCATGTGCAGACCGAGACGGTGCGGGCGGCGCTGGTGGGCGGGGCGTACGCGGGGCTGCCGGTGCTGTCGCAGGCGTCGTGCTTCTCGCGGACGGCGAAGGTGCCGGCGGGCGAGGTGACGATCAAGGACGCGGCGGGGCTGTACCCGTTCGAGAACACGCTGGAGGCGCGGGTGCTGACCGGTGCGCAGCTGAAGGAATACCTGGAGTTCTCGGCGCGGTACTACGTGCAGACGGCGGCGGGGGCCGCGGTGGACCCGTCGAAGCTGACGAACGCGGGGGGCATCCCGGACTACAACTACGACGTGGTGTCGGGTCTGACGTACGAGGTGGACATCGCGAAGCCGGCCGGTTCCCGGATCGTGAATGTCGCGTTCGAGGGTGAGCCGGTGGATGCGGCGGCGGAGTTCGTGCTGGCGGTCAACAACTACCGGGCGAGTGGTGGCGGGGCGTTTCCGCACATCGCGGGCGCGAAGCAGGTGTGGGCGAATTCGGAGGAGATCCGGAACACGATCATCACCTGGGTGCGGGTGAAGGGTGTGCTGGATCCGGCGGAGTTCGCGTCGGTGGGCTGGAAGCTGACGCGGGACGGTGTGCCGGTGTTCTAGGGCGGTGGACGCGTCCGCGCTGCGGGGTTCCGCTCCGTACCCCGGTCCCGGGCGTCGGCGCCGGACGGGCCGGACGTACCCGCTCAGCGGGAGGGTCCGGTCCGTCCGGTGTTTCTAGCGGCCCTGGGACAGCGGGGTGAGGGCCGGCTGCTGTGCGGGGATCCTGGGTGCCTCACGGCGTTCCAGGCCGAAGCTGGTGAAGGCGGTGCGCGTCGGCAGCGGGTAGGGGTCGGTGCCGGTGAGGGAGTTGAGGATCGTCGCGCTGCGCCATGCGGCGAGGCCGAGGTCGGGTGCGCCGACGCCGTGGGTGTGCCGTTCGGCGTTCTGTACGTAGACGGATCCGGTGACGGCGGGGTCGAGGACGATGCGGAACTGGTCGTCGATGCGGGGGCGTTCGGCGGCGTCGCGGCGGATGTAGGGGTCGAGTCCGGCGAGGAGCCGTCCGAGAGGGCGTTCGCGGTAGCCGGTGGCGAGGACGACGGCGTCGGTGGTGAGGCGGGAGCGGGTGCCCTGCTGGAGGTGTTCGAGGTGGAGTTCGACCTTGGTGGTGCCGACGCGGCCGGCGGTGCGTACGGAGACTCCGGGGGTGAGGACCGCGTCGGGCCAGCCGCCGTGGAGGCTGCGCCGGTAGAGCTCTTCGTGGATGGCGGCGATGGTGTCGGTGTCGATGCCTTTGTGGAGTTGCCACTGGCGGGGGCCGAGGGCGTCGCGTACGGACTCGGGGAGGGCGTGGAAGTAGCGGCTGTAGTCGGGGGTGAAGTGCTCCAGGCCGAGCTTCGAGTACTCCATGGGGGCGAAGGCTTCGGTCCTGGCCAGCCAGGTGATCTTCTCGCGGCCTGCGGGGCGGGCGCGGAGCAGGTCGAGGAAGATCTCGGCGCCGGACTGTCCTGAGCCGATGACGGTGATGTGTTCGGCGGCCAGGAGCCGTTCGCGGTGGTCGAGGTATTCGGCGGAGTGGATGACGGGGACGGCGGGGGCCTCGGCGAGTGGTCTGAGGGGTTCGGGGACGTGGGGCTGGGTGCCGACGCCGAGGGCGACGTTGCGGGTGTAGGCGCGGCCGAGGGCTTCGGCTTCGCCGGTGGTGTCGAGTTGGGTGAAGGCGATTTCGAAGGCTTCGCGTTCGGCGTTCCAGCGGACGGCGTCGACCTGGTGGCTGAAGTGGAGTCCGGGGAGGTTGGTGCTGACCCAGCGGCAGTAGGCGTCGTATTCGGCGCGTTGGATGTGGAAGCGCTCGGCGAAGTAGAAGGGGAAGAGCCGGTCGCGGGTGCGCAGGTAGTTGAGGAAGGACCAGGGGCTGGCGGGGTCGGCGAGGGTGACGAGGTCGGCGAGGAAGGGGACTTGGAGGGTGGCGCCTTCGATGAGGAGGCCGGGGTGCCAGTGGAAGGCGGGGCGTTGTTCGTAGAAGGCGGTGGTGAGGCCGCCGTGCACGCCGTCGGCGAGGGCGGCCAGGGAGAGGTTGAACGGGCCGATGCCGATGCCGACCAGGTCGTGGGGCTGGTCGGGTTCGTGGGGCGGGGGGGCGGCGGTCATCGGTGGGTGCTGCCTTCCGGGAGTGACAGGGACGAGAGGAGCGAGAGGAGGGCTTCGAGGTCGCTGCGGGTGGTGTGGGGGTTGAGGAGGGTGGCTTTGAGCCAGAGGCGGTCGTCGGCGCGGGCGCGGCCGAGGACCGCGCGGCCTTCGGTGAGGAGGGTGCGGCGGAGGGCGGCGATGTCGTCGTCGGTGGCGCGGGTGGGGCGGAAGAGCACGGTGCTGATGGTGGGGCGGTCGTGGAGTTCGAGGCCGGGGGTGTTCTCGATGAGGTCGGCGAGGTGCTGGGCGGCGGCGCAGGTGCGGTCGACGAGGTCGGCGAGTCCTCGGCGGCCGAGGGCGCGGAGGGTGACGGCGATTTTGAGGATGTCGGGGCGCCGGGTCGTACGCAGGGAGCGGCCGAGGAGGTCGGGGAGGCCGGCTTCGGTGTCGTCGTCGGCGTTGAGGTAGTCGGCCTGGTGGCCGAGGGGGGCCGGGGTGGTGGCGTCGGGGACGGCGAGGAGTCCCGCGGCGACGGGTTGCCAGCCGAGTTTGTGCAGGTCGAGGGTGACGGTGCGGGCGCGGGAGAGGCCGTCGAGGCGGGTTCTGTGTACGTCGCTGAAGAGCAGTGGGCCGCCGTATGCGGCGTCGATGTGGAGTTCGGCGTGGTGGCGTGCGCAGAGGTCGGCGATGTCGGTGAGGGGGTCGATGCTGCCGGTGTCGGTGGTGCCCGCGGTGGCGGCGACGAGGAGGGGGTGGTGGAGGTCGGTGAGGGCTTCGTCGAGTGCGGCGGGGTCGATGACGCCGGTGGGGGCGGGGACGGTCACCGGTTCGGGGAGGCCGAGGAGCCAGGCGGCGCGGGGCAGTGAGTGGTGGGCGTTGGCGCCGCAGACGAGTTGTACGGGGCCGTGGCGTTCGCGGGCGATGAGGAGGGCGAGCTGGTTGGATTCGGTGCCGCCGGTGGTGAGGAGGGCGTCGGGTGCGGGTGCCTGGGGGTAGACCTCGGCGGCGAGCGCACGGGCGATGTGGGTTTCCAGGGCGGAGGCGGCGGGCGCCTGGTCCCAGGAGTCCATGGACGGGTTGAGTGCGGACGCGGCGAGATCGGCCGCGGTGGCGACGGCGAGCGGCGGGCAGTGCAGGTGGGCGGCGCACCGGGGGTCGGCGGGGTCGGCGGCGCCTTCGGCGAGGGCGCGGACGAGGGTGCGGAGGGCTTCTTCGGCTCCGGTGCCGGTGGCGGGCAGCGCGGGTCCGACGGCGTCGAGGAGCCGTTCGGTGACGGGGCCGGGGCCGCCTGCGGGGAGCGGTCCGCCGCGGGCGAGGGCGCCCTGGTGGAGGGCGTCGAGGACGGTGTCGAGCAGGGGCCGCAGGGCGGCGGGTCCTCCTGTGCCGCCGGCGAGGGGCGGGAGGGGGGTGCCGGGGGGCGGCGTACTCATGCGTGGTCCTTCGGGTGCGCTGGGCTGGCACACCAGCGTGTACAGGCATGAGCCGGTGCGTCCGGAGTGCTCAACGATCTCAACCCGAAAGTGGTACTGCCGCGTGGGAGAGGAGAGTTCGCCGCGTGCAGCTGGTATGGGGCCCGGTCCGGTGGTGCTGGGCGGTGGTGGTCAGTGGCGTTGCGCCGGACCGGGCCCGGTGGGTCAGCTTTCCCGTACCGCGATGGCGCGGCGCAGGTCGTCGAGCTGGTCGACGAGTTTGCGGCGCAGGGCCGGGATCATCTCGGTGTCGCGCAGGAAGTCCTCGCCGAGGCGCAGGGAGTCCGTGTCGACGGCGAAGTGGGGGAAGGCGTGGCGTCCCGCGGCTTCGGCGATGGCGGGGCCGCGGCGGTCGGCGACGGCTTTGGCGTCGCGGTAGTAGCGGGGGACGTAGTCGCGTACGAGGGCGGCCTGTTCGGGTTGCCAGAAGCCTTGGGCGGTGGCGGTGAAGAGGTAGTTGGAGAGGGTGTCGTCCTCGAACATGCGGGTCCAGGCGGCGGCTTTGGCCTCGGGGGTGGGGAGGGCGGCGAGGCAGCGGGCGGCACCTTCCTGGCCGGTGGCGCTGGGGTCGCGGTCGAGTTCGGCGGCGATGGCGGTCTCGTCGGTGGCGCCGAGTACGGCGAGGCGGCGCAGGATGCGCCAGCGCAGGGCGGGGTCGAGTTCGGGGCCGCCGGGGACGCTGCCGCCGTGGAGCCAGTCCTGGATGCCGTCGGGCTGGGTGGCGGCGTCGATGAAGTGGCGTACGGCGGTGAGGCGCAGGTCCGGGCTGGTGCCGTCCTCGGTGCGGCGGATGAGGTCGCGGCAGAGGGAGGTGAGGGTGGCGAGGCCGGTGGGGCGGGCGGCCGGGGAGAGGTAGCGGTCGGTGATGTGGGTGGCGGCGAAGGCGAGTACGCCCTGGACGACGGCGAGGTCGGTTTCGTCCGGGAGGTGGGCGCGGGCCGTCTCCAGGTGGGTGACGGGTTCGAGTTCGCCGTCGCGGACCATGTCGCGCAGGCAGTTCCACACGACGGCGCGGGTGAGGGGGTCCGGGATGCCGGAGAGGGTGCGCAGCGCGCTCTCCTCGGACTCCTTGTCGAGGCGGATCTTGGCGTAGGTGAGGTCGCCGTCGTTGAGGACGACGAGGGCGGGGCGGCGGCCGGCCCGTACGGTCACGGACTCGCCCTGGGGCACGTCGATCTCGAACCGCTCGCGCAGGACGAGGCTCCGGCTGTCGACCAGGTCGTGGTCGTAGGTGCCGACGGCGATGCGGTGGGGGCGGCTGCCGTCCTGGTCGACGCTCAGGTGCCAGTGGCCCCCGGCCTCGGCGGTCCGTGGTGTGAGGGTGTCGGCCCCGGTCGTACGGAGCCACTGTCCGGCCCAGGCGTGGACGTCGCGGTCGGTGGCGGAGGCGAGGTTGTCGATGAAGTCGGCGAGGGTGGCGTTGGCGAACTTGTGGCGGGCGAAGTGGGTGTTGATGCCGGTCAGGAAGTCCTTCTCGCCGAGCCAGGCGACGAGCTGGCGCAGGGCGGAGGCGCCCTTGGCGTAGGAGATGCCGTCGAAGTTGAGCAGGGCGGACGCGGTGTCGGGGACGGCGTCCGGGTCGGGGGCGACGGGGTGGGTGGAGGGGCGCTGGTCGGCGTCGTATCCCCAGCCCTTGCGGGCGACGGCGAAGTCGGTCCAGGTGTCGGTGAAGCGGGTGGCCTCGGTGAGGGTCTGGTAGCCCATGTACTCGGCGAAGGACTCGTTGAGCCAGATGTCGTCCCACCACTGGAGGGTGACGAGGTCGCCGAACCACATGTGGGCCATTTCGTGGGCGATGACCATGGCGCGGGTCTGGCGTTCGGTGTCGGTGACGGCGGAGCGGTAGACGAACTCGTCGCGGAAGGTGACGAGGCCGGGGTTCTCCATGGCGCCGGCGTTGAATTCGGGGACGAACGCCTGGTCGTAGGAGTCGAAGGGGTAGGGCTCTTCGAACTTCTCGTGGTAGCGGTCGTAGCAGGCGCGGGTGATGTCGAAGATCTCCTCGGCGTCGGCGTTCAGGTGCGACGCGAGGGAGCGGCGGCAGTGGATGCCGAAGGGCAGGCCGGCGTGGTGGGTGCGTACGGAGTGCCAGGGGCCCGCGGCGACGGCGACGAGGTAGGTGGAGATGAGGGGGGTGGGGGCGATGGTCCAGCGGCCCGCGCCCCGGTGTTCGGCGATGCCGTTGCCGAGGACGGTCCAGTTGCCGGGGGCGGTGACGGTGAGGGCGAAGACGGCTTTGAGGTCGGGCTGGTCGAAGGCGGCGAAGACGCGCTGGACGTCGTCCATGAAGAGCTGGGTGTAGACGTACGTTTCGCCGTCGGTGGGGTCGGTGAAGCGGTGCATGCCTTCGCCGGTGCGGGAGTAGCGCATGGCGGCGTCGATGCGCAGCTCGTGGTCTCCGGGGGCGAGGCCGGTGAGGGGGAGGCGGTTTCCGTCGAGCGTTTCGGGGTCGAGGGGCTGTCCGTCGAGGGTGGCGGTGCGCAGGGTGGCGGGCTTGACCTCGACGAAGGTGTCCCCGGCGGTGTGCGCGGTGAAGTGGATGACGGTGCGGGAGTCGAAGGTGTCTTCGCCGCGGGTCAGATCGAGGTCGATCGTGTACCGGTGGACGTCGAGGAGCTGGGCTCGGGTCTGCGCTTCGTCGCGCGTCAGTACGGACATGGGGACATGCTGCCCGATGGCGCGGGGGCGGCACAGCGGGCGGCGGTACACCGGCCCTGCTCCGGCTGTACGCCGCCCGTATGCCGGCCGGTCGCTTCCAGCGGTTCCGGCGGCCGTGCGGCCCGGCGCTGCGCGGTGCCGGGGGCGGGGGCGGGGGCGGGGCGGAGTGCGGGAGGTGTCCGTGCCGCGTGTCCGCGCCTTGTGCCCGCGCCTTGTACCCGTGGCTAGGACTTCGCGATGGTCTCGTGGTGGCGGATGACCTCCGCGATGATGAAGTTCAGCAGCTTCTCGGCGAAGGCCGGGTCCAGTTTGGCCTTCTCCGCGAGTTCGCGCAGGCGGCTGATCTGGCTGGCCTCGCGGGCCGGATCGGCGGGCGGGAGCTGGTGCTGGGCCTTGAGGTGACCGACCTGCTGGGTGCATTTGAAGCGCTCGGCGAGCATGTGGACGACGGCGGCGTCGATGTTGTCGATGCTGTCGCGCAGCCGGTTCAGTTCGGCGACGACGGACTCGTCGGTTTCGCTGGAGGTCATGGTCAGGGAGCTTACGTCGGCCGGGTCGCGATGGTCGGCGGGTGTTCGGGATCTGGGATCCGGTGGCTCCAGCCGCCGTGGACGGCGCGTCCCTGCTGGGCGCGGAAGCGGACGGGGGCCATGCCGACGCGGCGGGTGAAGAGGCGGGAGAAGTAGGCGGGGTCGTCGTAGCCGACACGGCGGGCGACGGCGGCCACGGGGAGCTCGGTGGCGGCGAGGAGTTCCTTGGCGCGGCCGAGGCGGATGCCGAGGAGGTAGTCCTTGGGGCTGCATCCGGCGCTGCGGCGTACCGCGGCGCGCAGTTCGGCGGGGGTCATGCCGTGGCGGGAGGCGTGTTCGGCGACGGTCAGGGGCTGGAAGGCGTCGCGGGCCAGGGACTGGAGCACGGGGTCTGCGTCGGCTCCGACGTCGGCGCGGGCGCGGCGCAGGGCGACGAGGAGTTCGTGGACGGCGGCGCCGGTCTCGACTTCCAGGAGGGGGTTTCCGCGGCGTGCGGCGCGCGCGATGCGGCCGACGGCGGCGCGGGCGGCCGCGGTGTCGGCGAGGGGGACGACGGGGCGGTCGGGCTCGATGTAACCGAGCTCGGTGTACGTCGTGGTGGCGGGCCCGGTGAAGTCGACGAAGCTTTCGTCCCAGCCGGTGGCCGGGTCGGGCCCGTAGTGGTGCGGAACGCCGGGTACGAGCCAGATCAGGGCGGGGGCGGTGACGGTGGCGCGCCGCCCGTCGGGGCCGCGGTACCAGCCGCTGCCCGCGTTGACGACGACGGCGACGTGGTGGTCGAGGGTGCGGGGGCCGACGGTGGGCAGTGTGCCGTGCTGCAGGCCGACTCCGAGGCAGACCAGTCCGAGCTTGTGGTGGGTGGGGCTGGGGGTGAAATAGCGCATCCAGGTGTGGTACATCCGCTTCGCTTCCTCCCCGCCTGCCCGGGTGGCGTTCCGTTGTGTCCAATCAGCGCCGATCTTTGTCCATGGACCGTTCCGCCGCCAGGGGGTGAGGCTGGGGCGCGGACAGTGGAGCGAGAGGCGGGGACCGTGGCTGACTTCACGGTGGGTGAGACGGATTTCGAGCTGGACGGGCGGCCGGTGCGGCTGCTGTCGGGGGCTCTGCACTACTTCCGGGTGCACGAGGGGCAGTGGGGGCACCGGCTGGCGATGCTGCGTGCCATGGGGCTCAACTGTGTCGAGACGTACGTTCCGTGGAACCTGCACGAGCCGGAGCCCGGGCGGCTGCGGGACGCGGGGGCGCTGGGCCGGTTCCTGGACGCGGCGCGGGAGGCGGGGCTGTGGGCGATCGTGCGCCCGGGGCCGTACATCTGTGCCGAGTGGGAGAACGGCGGGCTGCCGCACTGGCTGACGGGTGCGCTGGGGACGCGGGTGCGCACGCGCGACGCGGAGTACCTGGGACACGTGGAGCGGTGGTTCGGGCGGCTGCTGCCGCAGGTGGTGGAGCGGCAGGCCGGCCGGGGCGGCCCGGTGATCATGGTGCAGGTCGAGAACGAGTACGGCAGTTACGGCTCGGACCGGGTGTACCTGCGGCATCTGGCGGAGTTCCTGCGGGGATGCGGTGTGACGGTGCCGCTGTTCACTTCGGACGGGCCCGAGGAGCACATGCTGACGGGCGGCTCCGTGCCCGGGGTGTTGGCGACGGTGAACTTCGGGTCGGGGGCGCGCGAGGGCTTCGAAGTCCTGCGGCGGTATCAGCCCTCGGGCCCCTTGATGTGCATGGAGTTCTGGTGCGGCTGGTTCGACCACTGGGGCGCGGAGCATGTCGTACGGGATCCCGCCGACGCGGCGGCGGCGCTGAAGGAGGTTCTGGAGTGCGGCGCCTCGGTCAATGTCTACATGGCGCACGGGGGCACGAACTTCGCGGGCTGGTCGGGGGCGAACCGTTCCGGGCAGCTCCACGACGGGGAGCTGCGGCCGACGGTGACGTCGTACGACTACGACGCGCCCATTGACGAGTACGGCCGTCCGACGGAGAAGTTCTGGCTGTTCCGGGACGTTCTGGCGTCGTACCGGGACGGCGGGGCGCCCTTGCCCGACGTGCCGGCCGCGCCTGCCGCGCTGGGTGCGCCGGTCCGGGCGGAGCTCACGGGGTGGGCGCCGCTCGGCGACGTGCTGGAGGTGCTCGGGGGCGCGGAGACGGAGCGCGCGGTGCCGCCGACGTTCGAGGAGCTGGGGGTGGACCGGGGGCTGGTCCGCTACCGGGTGGACGTGCCGGGGCCCCGGCAGGCGTACCCGCTGGGCGTGACGGGGCTGCGGGACCGGGCCGTGGTGTACGTCGACGGGGTGCGGGCCGGTGTGCTGGGCGGCGGGGCGGGCGATTACGCGGCGCTGGACCGGCCCGTGGCCGGGCCGGCCGCGGTGGAGCTGTGGGTGGAGTCGCTGGGGCGGATCAACTACGGGCCGCTTTTCGCCGAGCCGAAGGGCATCACGGGCGGCGTACTGCACGAACGGCAGTATCTGCACGGTGTACGGGCGCGGGGGCTCTCCCTGGACGCGTTCGAGGACGCGGACGCGCTCGGGAAGGTTCCGTACCGTTCCCCGGAAGCGGGGACGGGCGCGCCGGGGCTGTTCCGGGGGACGTTCGAGGTCCGGGGTGCGGGTGACGCGTCGCTGCGGCTGCCGGGCTGGGAGCGGGGCTTCGTGTGGGTGAACGGCTTCTGTCTGGGCCGGTACTGGGCGGCGGGGCCCCAGGACGCTCTGTACGTTCCCGGGCCCGTGCTGTGTGAGGGTGCGAACGAGGTGTGGGTGCTGGAGCTGGAGGGCGCCGGGGAGCAGGCTCCGGAGTTCGCCTGACGGGAGCGGAACGCCCTGGCGGCCCCGCCGGCCAGCGCCGTGGCGACCGGGTCCTTCTGCCCGTACAGCCGTGCGCCGGTGCCGCGGTCGGTGTACGGCACGATGCGCGGGAAGCGGGAGCGGCGCGCGCCTCCGGTTCGCGGGAGCGCGGCCCGGCCCCGCCCTTCGCCGCCGGGGCTGCGGAGGGGCCGGTGCGGACCGGGCCCGCGCCGGCCGGTGCGGCGGCGGCGGTGGCCGCGGTGGCGGTGGCGGTGGCGGCCACCACGGTCCTGCGGCCCGGCCCGGGGGTTGGTGCGTGCACGCCCGCCCTCCTGTCGCCCGACGGCACGGTGTGCACGTCGGCGTGCGCCGTGAGGGACGGGAGCGCCTACGGGCAGAGGAGGGGCGGGTGTTGGACCGACGCGTCCGGCACCCGCCCCTCCCCGCTCACGCCGGGTGTCCACGCTCTACGTCACAGCGTGGCCGCGGCCTTCTTGATGTCGGCGGCGAAGGTGGAGACCTCGGTGTACACGCCCGGGTAGTCCGGCCGGGCGCAGCCGGTGCCCCAGCTGACTATGCCGACCTGGATCCACGCTCCGGCATTGTCCTTGCGGAACATGGGGCCGCCGGAGTCGCCCTGGCAGGTGTCGGTGCCGCCCTCGTCGACGAAGCCGGCGCACAGTTCCTCGGCGGGCACGAGGTCGTTCCCGTACGCCCCCCGGCAGGTGGCGTCGTCGACGAACGGCACCTTCGCCTTCAGGAGGTAGCGCTGCTGGCCGCCGTTCTCGACGGCCGCGCCCCATCCGGCGATGTCGAACGTGCCCTGGTTGTACGCGGTCGTGGTGGCGATGTTCAGGGTCGGCAGGCTGATCGGCCTGGCGAGCTTGATCAGTGCCCAGTCCTTGCCCTTGCCGTTGTAGCCGGGGGCCTGGAGGACCTTGGTGGACTTGACCTTGATGGCGCTGGTGCTGCGCAGGTCGACAACGCCTGCGGTGGCGGTGATGCCGGTGTTGTTGCCGGATCCGTTCACGCAGTGGGCGGCGGTCAGGACGATGTCCTGGGCGTAGAGCGAGCCGCCGCAGCCCATCGAGAGCCGGACCATGAACGGGAACTCGCCCTGGGCCGCGCGGGTTCCGCCGACGACGGGTGGCGTCGACGCGGAGGCCGCGGACGCGCCGGCGGGCTGGATGCTGATCGCGGCGAGGATCACTGCGCCTGCGGCGGCACATCTCTTGAAGGCACGCAGAAGGTTCTTCAACGAACTGCCTCTCGTGGGAAACCGTGGGGGGTTGCTGTGCGCGCGTCCGACGGACAGCACGCACACCACCGAAAAAAGATGGCATGCGCCCGTCAAAGCGTTGCTGGATTATGCGGAGCCGCCCGCCCGCCCGGCAAGGGAGGCAATCCAGCCACCTCCCGCGCGCCGGGCGGCGCCCTCCCCGTTCGCCGAGGCCGCCGAGGCCGCCGAGGCGGGCCGCGGCCCCCGGAGCCGGCCGGTCCCCCGGAGCCGGCCAATGCCCCGCCGGAGCCCGCCGGACCCGCCGAATCGGCTTACAGTGGAGACCTGTTCACCGTCGTGCCGCAGGCGTGTGGGGGTGAGTGCCGACGTGACCAGCGGGAGCGAGGTCGTACACGGCTATCCGCACCTGGCCACCGTGCGGTCCGCCATCACCGCGCTCCACAAGCGGCTCTCGTACGACGGTGTGCACTCCTACGCCCCGAGCGTCCTCCCCGCCGACGTGGCCTTCTGCGACCAGGACGACCTCCACCTCGGCGCCCAGCGCGTGGCCCGCGCCCTCGTCCACCACCTGCGCCTGCCGGACGCCCGCGTGATCGTGAGCTTCCGCGAGATGGAGCACGCCGCGAGCGTGGAGCTGACGGCGGGCCCGGAGTACTTCGTCGAGCTCAACGACCGCTTCCGGACGCACCGGTGCGACATCGGCGCCGCCCTCGCCCACGAGATCACGCATGTGCTGCTGCACCGGCTCGGCCTGGCCTTCGCCGGCACCCGCGACAACGAGATCCTCACCGACACCGTCACGACGTACCTCGGGGCGGGCTGGCTGCTGCTCGACGCGTTCCGCGAGGACGGCGTGTCCAGCCAGAAGCTCGGCTACCTCACCCCGGAGGAGTTCGGATACGTCCTGGCGAAACGAGCGATCGCCTTCGGCGAGGACCCCTCGCCCTGGTTCACCAGCGCGCAGGCGTACACGGCGTACACCCAGGGCCTCGCACAGGCCCGCCGCGACGAGCAGCAGCCGCCGCTGACCGCCGCCGGCTGGGCGGGACGCCGCCGGTACGCCAGGCAGCGGCGGCACGCGCAGGAGCACGGCGGCCGCGCCGACCCCGGCTCTCCGTACGCCTTCGAGGGCGGCGGGCGCGACGCGCTGCGCGTCTCGTTCCCCTGCCCCACCTGCCGGCAGCGCATCCGGATCCCCGTGCGCGGCCGCGTACGGGCGCGCTGCGCGCTCTGCCGCACGGTTTTCGAATGCGACACCTGAACCCGCGCGCGTAGGGTCGGGACATGACGAACGATCCGGCAGCGGGCCCCCACACCCTGTTCGAAGCCGTGTACGAAGGCGGGGACGATGCCGTCGTACGGCTGCTGCGTTCCGGCGTCCCTGCCGAGGCCACCGACGAAGAAGGCGCGACCGCGCTCTACACGGCGTCCGTGCAGGACCGTCCCGGCATGGTGCGGCTGCTGCTCGCGGCGGGCGCCGACCCCGACCGGGCGAGCGGCCCGGAGGACGGCCCGGAGGGCGGCGACCTGCCCCTGTGCGGCGCGGCGGCCGGCGGCCGCACCGAGGTCGTGGAGGCCCTGCTGTCGGCGGGCGCGACGCCGGACCTGCGTGAGGCCCTCGGGTTCACCGCGCTGGCCTGGGCCGCCGGGCAGGGGCACGCGGAGACCGTGGAGGCCCTTCTGGAGCACGGCGCCGACCCCGGCCTCCCGGCGCCCGGCACCGAGCCGCCCCTGGTGCTCGCCGCGCGGCGCGGGTCCACCGAGACCGTACGGACGCTTCTGCGGCACGGTGCTTCGGCGCGGCGGGAGGCGCTGGAGGAGGCGCGGCGGTGGCTCGGGGCCGATGTGGAGGAGGAGTTGCGGGCGGGGCTCCTGGAGACGTTCGCGGACGGCGGGGCAAAGCCCGAGACCGTCACCAGCCGCATCGAGGAGGACGGCGGGGTGACCGTCGTCGTCGAGCTGCTGCGGGACGGCAGACCGTCCGCCGGCGCCGAGCAGCAGACCGGTCACGCCGCGATCGCGACTCTTCTGGAGGAGCGGCTGGGCATCCGCACCCCCTTCGCCGAACTCGCCGAACGGGCTCTGAGCGGCGGCGGTCCCGGCCGGGACGAGTGGATGGAGTCGGTGGCCGTGCTGTGGCGGCGCGGCGACGAGGAGACGTTCCGGGCGGCGTCCGAGTGGTGCGCGAGCGGCGACCCCCATCGGCAGACCTTCGCCGCCGACGTCCTGGCGCAACTGGGGTTCGAGCAGGGCGGGAAGCCGTTCGCGGCGCGCGCCCTGCCGCTGCTGCGGGAGCTGGCGCGCGAGGCCCGGGACCCCGAACCGGTCCAGGCCGCCGTGCTGGCGCTCGGGCACCACGGCGACCCTGCCGCCCTGCCCGAGATCCTGCGCCACGCGGACCACCCCGACGCCGAGGTGCGGCACCGGGTGGCCCTCTCCCTCCTCGGCCTCGTCCCCGCCGGTCACCAGGAGGGCGTGGCGGCGCTGGTCGCGCTCAGCCGCGACCCCGACGACGAGGTGCGCGACTGGGCGACGCTGGCGCTCGCCGGTTTTGACGCCGACACCCCGGAGATCCGCGACGCGCTGGCGGACCGGCTGGAGGACCACGACGCCGACACGGCGGCGGAGGCGGCGCGCGGTCTGGCGGCGCGCCGAGATCCCCGGGCGGCCGATGCGCTGGCCCGTCTGCTGGGCGACGAGGACCCGGAGGGGTACGCGTACGCGACAGCGGTGGAGGCGCTGGAGCACATCGAGGACGCGGCGGTACGGCGCCGGCTGGAGCGCACGCCGCCGCGCCACCGCTGAGAAGCCTCCGCTTTCCCGTCTCCCGCCTCGCCGCTTCCGGCGGCTCCGCCCGGACCCCGCTCCCCGGCCTCTCCTGCGACCGGGGGCACGCCCGTGGGACGTCCGGGGCCCAGAGGCCCGGGGGTCTGCCCCGGTCACGGGAGGTGCGACGGGGCGGGGCGGGGGAAAGACCCGCCCCGCGCGCCGGTCTAGGCGGCGGCGCTGCGGCTGCCCCGGCCCCTGCCACGGCTGCCGGGAGCACGCTCGCCCTGGCCCCGGCCACCGCCGGCCTGAGCGCCCTGCCCACGGCCGCCGCCCTGCGTACGGGCGGCTCCACCACGCTCACCCTGGGCACGGCCACCCGCCTGGGCGCGCTCGCCCTGGCCGCGACCGGCGCCCTGGGTACGTTCGCCCTGTGTACGGCCACCCCCCTGCGTACGGGTTCCACCGGCGGTGCCGCCCCCGCGGCCGGCGCCGCCGCCACGACCGGCGCCACCACCGCGGCCGCCGCTCTGCGGACGCCGCTTCGGCTGCGCGGAAGCCTGCTGCTGCTGCGGAACCTCGATCACGATGGCGACGCCCGAGGGCTCCCGCGCACCGGTGATCCGGGCGAGCTCGTCGTCGCTGGACTTGACCCGCGCCGTCTGCGGAACGATGCCGGCGGCCGACATCAGCTGCGTCATCTCGCGCTTCTCGTCGGGCAGTACCAGCGTGACGACGCTGCCGGACTCGCCGGCGCGGGCGGTACGGCCGCCGCGGTGCAGGTAGTCCTTGTGGTCGGTCGGCGGGTCGACGTTGACCACGAGGTCGAGGTCGTCGACGTGGATGCCGCGCGCCGCCACGTTGGTCGCCACCAGCGCGGTGACCTGCCCGGTCTTGAACTGGTCGAGCGTGCGGTTGCGCTGCGGCTGCGAACGGCCGCCGTGCAGCGCCGCGGCGTGCACACCGCTGGCGAGCAGCCGCTTGGCGAAGCGGTCCGCGGCACGCTTGGTGTCCACGAAGAGGATCACCCGCCCGTCGCGGGCCGCGATGCGCATGGCGACGGCCTTCTTGTCGGTCTCGTCCGCGACGTACAGCACGTGGTGCTCCATCGTGGTCACCGCGCCCGCGGACGGGTCGACGGAGTGGACCACCGGGTCGGTCAGGAACATCCGCACGAGGCGGTCGACGTTGCGGTCCAGGGTCGCCGAGAACAGCATCCGCTGCCCGTCCGGCTCGACCTGCTTGAGCAGCGCCGTGACCTGGGGGAGAAAGCCCATGTCGGCCATCTGGTCGGCCTCGTCCAGGACGGTGATCGACACCTGTCCGAGCTCCGCGTCACCGCGCTCGATGAGGTCCTTGAGGCGACCGGGGGTCGCGACGAGCACCTCGGCGCCGCGCCGCAGCGTGTTCGCCTGCTTGGTGATCGACATGCCGCCGACGACCGTGGCCATCCGCAGGTTCACGGCCGTGGCGTACGGCGTGAGCGCGTCGGTGACCTGCTGCGCGAGCTCCCGGGTGGGCACCAGGACCAGGGCGAGCGGTGCGCGCGGTTCGCTGCGCCGGCCCGCGGTACGGGCCAGCAGCGCGAGGCCGAAGGCGAGGGTCTTGCCGGAACCGGTGCGTCCGCGGCCGAGGATGTCGCGGCCCGCGAGCGAGTTCGGCAGGGTCGCGCCCTGAATGGGGAAGGGCTCGGTCACGCCCTGGGCCGCCAGGGTCTTGAGCAGGGCCGCGGGCATGTCGAGGTCGGCGAAGGCCTCGACGGCCGGCAGCGCCGGGGTGACGGTCTCCGGCATCGCGAATTCACCCTGCACGGGCGCGGCCCTGCGGGCGGAACCCTTTGCGGGGGCCTTGCCGCGGGCGGCCTGCGAGGAGCGGTTGCGGACGGGACGGGCGGAGCGTGCGCTGGCGGCGGGGCGTTCGGAGCGGGTCATTCAGGTTTTGCCTTCCTGGAAACAAGCACAAGCCGGGGCCCGCACCTTCACGGTGCGGGCCCCGGCTGGCGAGGTATCGCGTCGGCGAATTAGGCCGGGACGATGTTCTCCGCCTGCGGGCCCTTCTGGCCCTGCGTGACGTCGAAGGAGACCTTCTGGCCCTCCTGGAGCTCACGGAAGCCCTGGGTGGCGATGTTGGAGTAGTGGGCGAAGACGTCAGCGCCGCCGCCGTCCTGCTCGATGAAGCCGAAGCCCTTTTCCGAGTTGAACCACTTCACGGTTCCAGTAGCCATGTCATTCTCCTAAAAAACTGGGGCAGATCCGGAAATCCGCACTGCACGGATTCCACGTCGCCGCAATGAGCCCCATCCGGAGAACCGGAAAACAAAATGCGCCTGAGGAAGCATTCCCGTCAGGCGCACATAATGTTTATGGGTACCAAAACTGCAACTCGCCCACCCTAACACGATGCCGCCGGAGCGCCACCCCTTCACCCCGGAAGACCGTGCCGCCCGCCACCTCCTCCTCCCGGCCGGCTCCCCCGTGCCAACGGCCGTTGACATCGACGCGACGCGCGCCCTACATTTGCCAACAAGCGTTGACCAACAAGCGTTGGCATCAGGAGGCCGCTATGAACGGCACGACCGGTACTTCTTCCCGGCGCCACGTCGTGGTCGTCGGCGCCGGCCCCACCGGGCTGCTGCTGGCCGGTGATCTGGCCGCCGCGGGCGTCCCCGTCACGGTGGTGGAGCGGCGCCCGGAAGGCATCAGCAACCTGACCCGCGCCTTCGGCGTGCACGCCCGCACCCTGGAGCAGCTGGACGCCCGCGGCCTCGCCGACGAGCTCGTCCGCACCGGCCGGACCGTCACCGCGCTGCGGCTCTTCGGCTCCCTCTCCGTCGACATCTCCGGCCTGCCGTCACGCTTCCCGTACCTGCTGGTGACGCCGCAGTCCGAAGTGGAGAGGCTGCTGCTGCGCCGGGCCGGGAAGAACGGCGCCACGTTCCTGTACGGAACGGAGGTCACCGGTCTCGCGCAGGACGAGGCGGGCGTGACGCTCGACGTGCGGCACGCGGACGGGACGGCCGGGACACTGCGGGCGGCCTACGCGGTGGGCGCCGACGGCGTGCGCAGCGCCGTGCGCACGGCTCTGGGACTGCCCTTCCCCGGGCGCCCGGTCATCAAGTCGATCGTCCTGGCCGATGTGCTGCTGGCCCGGGAGCCCGGCACCGCGGTCGCGCTGAACGGCAAGGGCACGGCCTTCGGCTTCTTCGTCCCCTTCGGGGACGGGTACTGGCGCGTGGGCGGCTGGGACCGTGCGCACGGCGGGGTCCCCGACACCGCGCCCGTCGGGCTGGAGGAGCTGCGCCAGATCACCGAGCGGGTCTTCGGCAGCGACTTCGGGATGCACGACCCCCGCTGGATGTCCCGCTTCCACAGCGACGAACGCCAGGTCCCGCGCTACCGGGTGGGCAGGGTCCTGCTCGCGGGCGACGCGGCGCACACGCACTCCCCGGCCGGCGGCCAGGGCATGAACACCGGCCTCCAGGACGCGGCCAACCTCGGCTGGAAACTGGCCTCCGTGGTGAACGGGCAGGCCCCGGAGGACCTGCTGGACTCGTACCACGCCGAGCGGCATCCGGTCGGCAGGGCCGTGCTGCGCAGCAGTGGCGCGCTCCTGCGTCTCGCCATGGCGCACAACCCGCCGCAGCGCGGACTCCGCGCCCTGCTGACCGCGGCCGTCAACCACGTGCGTCCGGTGGCCCGCGGCGCGATCGGCCGGATCACCGGCATCGGTTACGCGTACAGAGCGCCGCTCGGCGCCCACCCGCTCACCGGCAGGCGCGTGCCGGACGTCCGGCTCGAGGAGGGCCGGCTGTACGAGGCGCTGCGCGCGGGCCGGTTCGTACTGATCACCCCGCGGGGCACGGAGGCCGGCCACGACGCGCGGTTCACCGTGGCGCACTGGGCGAGCGGGCGCCGCACGGCCCTGCTCGTCCGCCCCGACGGCTACGCGGCCTGGGCCTCGGAGACCGCCGGCGCCGAGGCCGCCGCCGAGGCCGCCGCGAGGATCACCGCCGGCGGGACACCGGCGGCCTCCTGGAGGTCCGGGTCCGTTCCCCGCCGCGGCAAAGGAGAGCCGCGCCGCCGGACCCCGCTCAGCCGGCCGGGAGGGTGACGACCGCCGCGTGTCCCCCGGTGGAGAGGGTGCCCGGCGATCCGGTCACCACGGCGTCGTACCGGCCGAGGGCGACGCCCCCGAACGACGCGGCCCCGTCCAGCGCGACGATCACCACCGTCCCGCCGGGCAGGACCGGGACGTCCGCACGGCCGCGCGCCACCACGACCCGAGCGGCCGTGCGGCCCCTGCGGTACATGACGTTGAAGTTCACCACCCGGCCGCCGAGCAGCCGGCAGTCGGTGGCGACGTCCCCGGGGAAGTCCTGCGGGACGTAACGCGCGTCGACGAGCCGCCGCTCCCCGCCCACCGTGAGGTCCATCCCCGCGCCCTCGGTCATCGTCAGGATCCGGTCCACCTCGGGGAACGCCGAGAACGGGCCGTCCTCTCCGACCTCCGCGAGGCTGATCCGCCAGTCGAAACCGGCCGTCCCGGCGCCCTCGGGCCACGCCGCGATCTCCCGGGTGACCCCGCCGCCGTTCTTCCACGCCACGGCCGCACGGCCGGCCGCCCTGAGCACCCGGACCGTCATCGCACGACGCCCTGCGCCCGCGCGGCCGCCAGCCAGGCGGGGAACTCCCGGACCAACCGGTCGTACAGTTCCGCGTCCGGGACCTGACGCGGGTCCGCTCCGGCGTGGAAGTAACCCGCGTTGTCGACCGGGCGCCTCGCCGGGACGGCCAGCTCGTCCAGCTTGCGCAGGAAGTCGAACTGCGTGCTGCGCGTGTTGCCGAAGCCCACGAACTGCCAGAACAGCGGCAGCTTCGCGGCCTTGCAGACGTACCGCTCCGCCGCGAGCTTGTTGATCGGACCGCCGTCGGTCTGGAAGACGACCAGGGCGGGCGCCGTCGACCCGCTGTCGAGGTAGTGGTCGATCACCGCGTCCATGGCCAGGTGGTAGCTGGTCTTCCCCATGTGCCCGAGCCCGGCGACGATCGTGTCGATCCGCCCCCGGTGGTTGTCGAGGGCGATGTCCGTGACCGCGTCGACGTCCGTCGAGAAGAAGACGATGGGCACGCTGCCGTCGTCGTCGAGATGGGCCGAGAGCCCGAGCACCCGGTCGGCGAGCGCCTGCACACTGCCGTCCTGGTAGTACGGCTTCATGGAACCCGAGTAGTCGAGGACCAGGTAGACGGCCGCGCGCTGCCCGTTCAGCCCGTGCCTGTGCAGCGAGACCCCGGCGCTCTTGTAGAAGCTGACGAGTGCGGGCGCGGTCTCCTCGACCTTGTGGAGGCTTATCGCCACGTCGGGTCTCCGTTTCGTACGGGGCTGGCGGGATCGGCGGGACGGGCGGAACTGCCGGATCCGTACGCTATCTTGATCGCCGCCGACCCCACCGGCTCTCTCCCCGTTTGCTCAGAAGTCCAAGGAGCCGGCTGTGGAAGCCGCTGTCACGACGTGTTACCGCCACCCCGCGTACGAGACGTACGTGAGCTGCACGCGCTGCGAGCGCTTCATCTGCCCCGACTGCATGCGTGACGCGGCGGTCGGACACCAGTGCCCGGAGTGCGTGAAGGAGGGCCACAAGTCCGTCCGGCAGGCGCGCACGGTCTTCGGCGGCGCGGTGACCGGGGCGGCGGCTCCCGTGGTGACGTACGCGCTGATCGCGCTGAACGTCCTCGCCTACCTCGGCGAACTGGCGCGCCCCGATCTCCTCGACCGGTTCGGCATGCTCGGCCTGGGCCTGCTGGGCCCCGAGGGCACCCTCTTCCTCCACGAGGGCGTGGTCCACCCCGGCCTGACCGCCGTCGGGGTGGCCGAGGGCGAGTGGTACCGGATGCTCACCGGCGCCTTCCTCCACCTGCCCGCGACCGGGGGCGGCTTCGGGATCATGCACATCATCATGAACATGCTGTGCCTGTGGAACGTGGGCAGGACCGTCGAGGACCAGCTCGGCCGGGCGCGCTACGCCGGTCTCTACCTGCTGTCCGCGCTCGGTGGTTCGGTGGTGGTCTATCTGGTCGCGCCGCAGGAGACCGTCGTGGGCGCCTCGGGCGCGGTCTTCGGCATCTCCGCCGCGTACTACGTGATCTGCCGCCGCCTGGGCCGTGACATGCAGGCCGTGAACCGCTTCCTGGCGGGGCTCCTCGTCTGGATGGTGGTCTCCGCGCTGTTCGCCTCCTGGGAGGCCCACCTGGGCGGCCTGCTCACCGGTGCGCTGGTCGGCCTGGCCCTGGCGTACGCGCCCCGCAGGAACCGCACCGCGATCCAGGTGGCGGTGGGCGCCGGGGTGCTGGTGCTGCTGGTCGCGCTCGTGATGATGAAGACCTCGGCGCTGACGGCGGCCGTGGTCGTGGTCTGACGCTGGCCGCGGCCGCGGTCGTGGTCCACCGTGGGCCGGCCCCGCCGAAGGAGCGGCCCGGCCCTACAGCTCCTCCCCCAGCGCCAGCTGGTGGACTCCGGGAAGGTACGCGTCCAGCTCTCCGGGGCTGAACCGCGCCATCCCGACCACGTGCCAGAACTCCCCGGCCACGTCGCCCTCGTACTTGTACCCGCCGGCCGGTGTGAGGGCGGCCCACCCGCCCGGCACGCCGATCAGAGTGGCCCGCAGCGCGGGAGCCCCGCCCTCCGGGAGGTTCCAGATCCGTACGGTGCCGTCCTCGCCCCCGCTGGCGAGGGACGACCCGTCCGGGCTGAAGGCGACGGACAGGACCCGCCCCGTGTGGCCCGTCAGTTCGGCCGTGAGCTCACCCGTCTCGGCGTTCCACAGACCGATGCTGCGGTCGTCCCCGGCGGTGGCCAGCAGCGGAAGGACCGGATGGGCGGCCAGGGTCCACAGCCTGCCGCCGCGCCCGGTCAGCCGCAGCGAGGGCTCGCCGCCCCGCCAGACGACGGCCGTGCCGTCCCAGCCGGCGCTGGCCAGCCACGCGCCGCCGGGTCCGAAGGCGACGCCGTACACCCTGTCCTCATGGGCGCCGAGCTCCTCGACGAGACGCCCGGTGCGCGCCTCCCACAGCCGTACGAAGCTGTCGTCGCACCCGGTGGCGAGGAGGCCGCTGTCGGCGGCGAAGGCGATGGAGCGGACCCTTCCGCGGTGCTGGTCCAGCGTGGCCAGGTGGGCGCCCGTACTGCGGTACCAGAGGCGGACGGAGTCGTCGTCGTTGGCGGTGGCGAGCAGTTGGCCGTCGCCGCTGAACGCCTCGGCCCAGATGTGCTCGGTCTCGACGTCGTACTCCCGCAGGTACTCGCCGGCGGCCGGGTTCCACAGGTAGATGTCACCGTCGTTGCTGGCGGTGCCGAGGACCGGCTCGGCGGGGCTGAAGGCCACCGAGACCAGCCGGTCGCCCCGCCCCGTGAGCTCCTCGGTGCGCCGCCCGGTGCGCGTGTCCCACAGCCGTACGACACCGTCGTTGCCGCAGGTCGCCAGGTGCGCGCCGTCGGCGCTGAAGGCCAGGGAGGAGATCCGGCGCCCGTGGCCGCGCAGGATGCGCCTGCCCTGTCCGGTGGCGGCCTCCCAGATCTGCGCGCCGCCGTCGTTGCCCACGGTGAGCAGCTGGCTGTCGTGCGGCCGGAAGGCGCAGGCCCACGCGGATCCGCGGTGTTCGGCGGGCTGCCGGCCGTGCAGGACGACCTCGTGTCCGTGCCGCCTGGCGGTGACGGTCCACATCCGGACCGCCCCGTCGCTGTCGCACGCCGCGAGGAGGTTCCCGCCCTCGCCGCCGAAGAGCACCTGGTAGACGGCGCCCGTGCAGCGCTCCAGCGTCCCGGCGGGCGTGCCCACGACGGGGTCCCACAGCCGCACCTGCCCGTCGGTGTCGCCGCTGGCGAGGAGGGTGCCGTCGGGGTGGAAGTCGAGGGTGTACACGCGTCCGGTGTGCCCGGTGAATTCGTGCAGCAGCCGTGTGCCGGCCGTCCGCCAGATCCGTACCGTGCCGCCCCGGTCCTCCTGCTCCCCCTGTGTCTCCTGTGTCTCCAGCCCCTCCCGGCCGCGGTCCGCCGTGGCGAACACCGTGCCGTCCGGGCTGAACCGGGCGCGGTAGACGGCTCCGCGGTGGCCGCCGAGTTCCGCCGTGCAGTGCCCCGTCCCGAGGTCCCACAGCCGTACGCCGGCGGCCGCGTCACCGGTCAGCAGGGTGCGGCCGTCGGGGCTGAAGGCCACGGTGTAGACGGGGGCGGTGTGGCCGGGGAGCCGGTGCACGGGCTCCCCCGTGGCCACGTCCCAGACCGTGACGAGCCCTTCCCGGTCCCCGGTGGCGAGCAGCGTGCCGCCGCCGCCGAGCACGACCGGCCACACGCCGTCCGGGTGGACCTCCAGCCGGTGCCGGCACTCCCCCGAGACCGGGTCCCACAGCCGTACGGTGCCGTCGGAGCCCCCGGTGGCGATGGTGTCCGCGCCGAACTTCCCGGCGTACACCCGGCCCTCGTGTCCCTGGAGGGTGCGCAGCGCCCTGCCGCTGTCGGCGGCGCAGACCAGGACGCCGCCGTCCTCGCTGCCGACCGCGAGGAGTTCGCCCTCGGGGCTGTACGCGATGGGTTCGGGAAGCCTGCTGGTGCGCATGTCGAAGCCGTACGGGACGCCGACGGACGAGGGCCTGAAGCCCGCCTCCACCGGCATGCCGGGCGCGATGGCGGCGGTGCGCAGTTCGGGGGCCGAGCGCACGCCGTCGTCGGTGATGGAGTCGATGAGCGCGGCCCGGTGCCACCGGCTTCCGGTGAGCCGCGCCCCGCGCAGGTCGGCCCGGGTCAGCCGGGCCCTGCGCAGGTCGGCGCCGGTGAAGTCGGCCCGGCTCAGGTCCGCCCGGTCGAGCCGGGCGCCGGCCAGCCGGGTGTTCCTGAGGACGGCGCCGGAGAGGTTCGCGCCGACCAGACGGGTGTCGGTCAGGTCGGCGCCGGTGAGGTCGACGCCGGAGAAGTCGCGGTGGGAGAGGTCCTCCCCCGCCAGCCGGGCTCCCCGCAGGTCCACGTTGGCGGGCACCCGCAGCCGGTCGCTGATGCGTACGGCGTTGGCGCGCGCGGCGTCGCTCACGCCGTGTCCGGAGGAGTCGAGGACGTCCTGGACCCACCGGGCGCACCGTTCGTGGTCGGCGAGGTCGCAGAAGAACTCGATGGCGAGCGGGGTGAGCGGGCGGGCGGAGAGCAGCCCGTCGTGCCCGCGCGCGAGCCGGCGGGCGGCCTCCTTCGCCACCAGCCACTCCACCACGGAGCCGTGGATGAATTGGAACAGCCCGTCGTCGGTGCGCACGAGCAGGCTGCCCGCGCCGACGGCCTGCGCCGACTCCTGGGTGGACAGCGGGCTTTCGGCCAGTTCGCTGAGTGTGGCGGCCACCGTCTCGGTGAGCTCGTCGAGTCGCAGCGCGCTGCGCCCGCTCTCCCACAGCCGCTGGGCCAGCGCGGTCACCGACGACCACAGCTCGGGGAGCGTCAGGCCGGGGGCCGCGCCGGGCCCGCCCTGGCCGCGCCGCTCCTCGTGGGCGAGCCAGGAGGCGAACACGTCCTCGTAGAGCCGGGCCGGGCTCAGGGCCCGCCCCGCTCCGGCGACCGCCCGCAGCTGGTCCTGGCTCAGGTCGGCGACCAGGGAGAGCAGACGGGGGTTGCGGCACAGCGTCAGCAGGTCGGGGATGTTGCGCAGCAGCTGGAAGCGCCGGTCGGCGGCGGCCTCGTCGCCGTAGCAGTTGACGAGGTACGAGCGGATCTGTGCCGGGGTGAAGCCCTCGACGGACAGGATGCGGCGCTGCGGCAGCAGTCCGACGCGCTCGCCGAACGCGGTGAGGATCTGCTCGTGGGACTTGAAGTGCTGGGTGCGGCTGCTCACCACGATCTTGGCGTTGTCGACGGCGGCGTCGAGGAGCACCTGGAGGTGGTCGGCGGCCCGGTCGTAACTGACCCGGTTGACCAGCTCGTCGAAGCCGTCGAAGAGCAGCACGACGCGGCCCTGGGCGAGCATGTAGCGCAGGGCGCGCAGGTCGATGGTGTCGACGCCGTGGGCCGCCAGGTGGGCGGCGACCAGGCCTTCCAGGCTGTGCGCCCGGTCGAGGGTGCTGAGCGGGATGAGCAGCGGGGTCAGGTGCGGAAGCTGTTCGGGGATGCGGCGGGCCAGCTCGCGCAGGGCGAACGTCTTGCCGTGGCCGAAGTCCCCCAGCAGCAGTACGAACCGGCCGTGGTCGGCCTCCAGCAGCTCCAGCAGGTCCTCGACCAGGCCGTCGCGCTCCTGTCCGCCGGCGCGGTCGGCGTCGCGGTAGCGCTGGGGGAGGTAGAGGTCCGGCGCGTACTGGAGGGAGAGGCCCCCGGTGTCCTGGTCGCCGTTCTCCAGCCGGGCGGTCTGGGCCGCCACGTAACCGCGCAGGTCGAGCAGGCCCTGGAACTCGAGGAAGCTGCGCACCCGGATGCCGCGGCTCGCCGCCCGCCTGCGCAGAGCGGCCGCGGGCGCGGCGCCGCCGTACACCAGTTCCGCCTCGGAGCCGGGCCCGCCGGCGTGCACCTGGGCGGTGAAGCGGTCGAGTTCCTCCTCGCCGGGCGTGCCGGGGTGGACCGCGATGCGCTGCTGGCGCACCACTCCGTCCTCCTGCCAGGTGGTCATGAGCTGGGCCATGCCGCCCTCCGCGCGGGGTGGTACGTCGCGCAGCCGGACGCCTTCCCGGCGGGCCCGGCAGACCTCCTTGACCCGCTCGACGAGCAGGTCGGCGGGTTCGTCCGCCGCGGCTCCGGCGGTCCGCGCGGACGGGACGGCGGGCCGGTCCGGTACGGGGAAGACCCGCCCGGTACGGCTCCACCGGCCGGGGAAGGTCTCGGGTCCGGCCCCACCCCGGCCGTTCCAGCGGGTGACCCCGTCGGTGGTGACCCGCAGCAGTCCGAACCCGGCGGGCGCCGCGGCGCCGAACAGCGGCAGGTCGCCGGGGGCCCCCGCGAGCAGCGCGTGCGTGGGGTCCGTGGCGGTCGTACGGGGGCCTCCGGCCGGACCGTGCAGCAGCATGTGCAGCCGGGGGGCGGTGAGCCGCGTGAGGGTCTCGGCGTCCCGCAGCGCCCCGGGGCCGCCGGGGGCGTCGCCGGGGCGGCGGCGTTCGGTGAAGGGGTGGCGGATCACCCCGATGCGCAGCCAGCCCTCCTCCTCGTACGGCCGCAGCGCCTCGGCGAACCAGGCCGCCTGGTCGCGTCCGACGAACCCGTACTGGTCCTCCAGGCGGTGGCTGTAGGCGATGGAGGAGTTGAACCCGGCGACGACCGTGGACAGTTCCGGCACGGGGAACAGCGTCCAGGGCTGGTCGCTGTCGAAGACGGTGTCGAGCCCGTGGTAGAGGTCGCGGAAGAGCCGGGTGTAGTGGCGCCACTTGGGCCAGTACGGCGGCTGCGGCGCCACCTCGTCCGCCTCGCAGGTGCTGAAGTACGCGCGGCAGGCGGCCAGGTTCACGTCCTGGGCGCCGGGCACGACCATGACGCGCTGCGGCGGGAGTTCGAGCTGGGAGCGGACGGCGGTCAGGAAGCTGAGGGCCTGGTCGCACTCGCGGGGGCTGCCGGACGCGGTGAGGTCACCGCTGACCACGAGCAGGTCGGGGGCGGGGGCGCCCGCGTTCCGCAGCTCGACGAGGTCGCCCCGCAGCTCCCGGCTCAGGGTGTCCGGTTCGCGGCCGCGTCCGAAGTCGGGGCCGGCCAGGTGCAGGACGGTCACCGCGTCCTGGGTGCGGGAGCCGGTGGAGTCCGGCGGGTAGACGGGCACCCGGACGGGCCGTCGGCGGCCCGTCCGGCCGGGGCCCGCGATCCGGCCCGCCCCGCCCGTGGTCTGCTGCGCGGAGAACGCAGTCTGTCCCGGTGTACGGCGCGGTCCCTGGGCGGTGTTCCCCGGGTAGCCGGGCCGCCGCCCGGGAAGCGCGTGCCCGTCGAGCGCCTGGCCGACCCGGGTGAGCAGCATGGCGCGGGCGGCTTCCTGGTCGCCCACGCCGACCAGGTCGACGTACGTGATGGTGGCGAGCAGGCCCTCGACGGGGATGTCGTCGACGCGGACGGTCAGCAGCCGCCGGTCGGGCGATTCGGGGGAGGCGCGCAGAGCGGCCTGCCACTCCATGCGACCGTAGGTGGACCGCTCATAATGGCGGCTGAGCACGGCGATGACGGCGGCGGACTGGCTGACTCCACGGTCCATGAAATCGATGAAGTTGGTGCCCGGTACGAAGTCCCACGCCTGGACGACCGTGCGGTATCCGGCGTCCTCCAGCGTCCACGCTATCCACGACGCCCACTGTTCGTCGGCCGGTGAGTAGCTGATGAAGAAGTCCAACTCGTCTGCTTGACCGCTCAGTTCGCCGCCCGTCAACATAATGACCATCGTAGGAGGTCTTCCCGTTGAGCGCTGGAGTACGACGACGCCTGCACCCGCTGGACTGGCTGGCCGCCGGACTGCTCGCCGTCGGTCTGCTCTGCGTCGCCACCGGCCTGCTGCCCACCGGTCCCGCCGCCGACGCGATGGCGCGCATCGGCCCGCTGCTGGTGTTCCTGGCCACGGTGATCGTGCTCGCCGAACTGACGGGCAGGGCGCAGGTCTTCGACGTCGTCGCCACCTGGGTCGCCCGCGCGGGCCGCGGCCACTACCTGCTGCTGTTCGGGCTGTGCGTGCTGTTCGCCTCGGTCACCACCATCACGCTGAACCTGGACACCACGGCGGTGCTGCTGACACCGGTGATGCTGGCGCTCGCCACCCGGGTGGGCATCGCCGCCGTACCGCTGGCGATGACCACGGTCTGGCTGGCCAACACGGCGAGCCTGCTGCTGCCCGTGTCGAACCTGACGAACCTGCTGGCGGCGGACCGCGTCGCCCTGTCCCCGGCCGGGATGGCCGCCGCGATGTGGGCGCCCCAGCTGGCGTCCGTCGCCGTCACCATGGCGTGCCTGTGGGGGTTCTACTGGCGGCGCGGGCGCCGGGGCCAGGACCGCTACACCCCGCCGTCGCCGCCGGTGCCGGACGATCCGGTGCTGCTGCGGGTGTGCGCGCTGGCGTGCGCGGGGTTCCTGCTGGCGATCCTGGTCGCCGACGTACCGCTGTGGTCGGCCTCGACGACGGCCGCGCTGGTCGTCGTCGTGGCGTTCGCCGTGCGCCGGAGGACGGAGCTGAGGGCGGGGCTGATCCCCTGGCGGCTGCTGGTGCTCGTACCGGGGATGTTCCTGGTCGTGGAGACCATCAACACGAACGGGCTGCACGGACTGCTGACGGCGGCGGTCGGCTCCGACAACGGGATCGTGGGCATGCTCCGGTCCGCCGCGGTCGGTGCGGGCGTGTCGAACGTACTGAACAACCTGCCCGCGTACATGGCGGGCGAGACGGCCGTGCCGGAGGCCAACCACGCCCAGCTGCTGGCCCTGCTCGTCGGCGTCAACGTGGGCCCGGTGGTGACCCCGTGGGCCTCGCTCGCGACGCTGCTGTGGTTCGAGCGGTGCCGCTGGCACGGGACGCGGATCGCGATGGGGCGCTTCCTGTGGACGGGCCTGGTCCTGGCGGTGACGGGCACACTGGCGGCGACGGTGGCCCTGGCCGCGACGGTATAGGGCGGGGCGGCGCCCCGCGGGGCGGGCCGGGGCTCCGGTCAGGCGCGCGGCAGCGCCGCCGCCACCTCCTCCAGTACGTACGCCAGCGCGGCGCCCCGCGCCGCCACGAAGCTGCGTCCCTCGTCGGGGCCGCTGAAGCCCGGCCGGAAGCGTGCTCCGGTCAGCGTGCGCAGTTCCACGCCCGCCTCGGCCGCGAGCAGCGCCCCGGCCGGCAGGTCCACGCCCTCGGCCCGGTAACCGACGAACCCGTCGATCGCGCCGCGCGCCAGCATGGACCAGCCCAGCAGCGGCGCCCACAGCTGCAGCACGCGCCGGCACCGCCGCTCCAACGCCCCGCGCAGGGCCGCGGCGGTGGCGTCGCCGCGGCCCACCGCGTGCCCCTGCGTCCAGGCCACGACGGGCCCCGGCCGGGGTACGCCGCCGCCGGGCCCGGTCAGCGGGCCCTGCGGACCGTGCGCGCCCTGGCCGGCCACCGTGTGCCAGGTGTGGCCCGTGACCGGTTCGTGTACGACCCCGACCACCGGTGTCTGACCGACGCACAGTCCGATGCCGACGACGAACACGGGCAGGCCGATCGCGACGTTGTTGCTGCCGTCCAGCGGGTCGACCAGCCAGGTGCGCCTGCCCTCGGCACCCAGCGGTCCCGCCTCCTCGGACAGGACGCGGTCGTGCGGGAAGTGGTGCTGGAGGCGGGTGAGGACGAGTTTCTCGGCGGCGAGGTCGAGGTCGGTCACGACATCGCCGTCCTCCCCCTTCGCGCGCACCCGGAACGCCTCGCCGAAGCGGCCCCGCAGCATGCCGCCCGCCTCCTGGGCGGCCGCGACGGCCACCCGGCGTTCGTACGCGAAGGCCTCCCCGGCGCTCTCCCCGCCGGAGTCAGGCGCGCTGCTCGGCATGGATCCTCCTGAGGGCCTTGCGGACGGTGCGTACGGTCTGTCCGATGTCGCACAGCCTGCGGACCGTCCGGGCGGGGCGCCCGTCGAGCGGCCCCAGCGAGAGGTCCACCCGTCCCGGCAGCGCCAGGCCGAGCACCAGGGTGGCGGCGGGCCGTTCGGGCGCCACCACGGTGGCGTGGAACTCTCCGGCGGCGAGCGTGTACGTATCGCCGCCGGAGCTGACGAGCCCGGGGCCCGGCTCGCTCCGCACGAGGCAGGGGGTCGGGCGGATCTCGTCGACTCCGTCCGGCTCGCTGTGCACTTCGAAGACGCGGTGGGTCGGGGACGCGCCCCCGTCGCTCACGTGCACCGGGAGGTTGGCCACCAGGCCGTACAGCACGTGGCTGCGCAGCTCCCAGCTGTGCGCGTGCATGGGCGCCGCGCCCGGTTCGGCGCGGGCGCCCGGCTCGAAGAGGTGGACGCAGACGCCTCGCGGGCCCTCTCTCAGCAGCGGCAGGCACAGGAACCCGAGCGGATGGCGCACGGCACGCAACTCCCGCCTCCCGGAGGCTATTTCCTCCAGGGCGGCGGCGGCGCTGTCGCGGGGGCCGGGGGACGTCCCGCCCCGCGCGAGGGCCTGTTCGAGCTCGTCGTAGTCCATGGGGCCGCGCCTGGGGCGCCTCACCTCCGGTAGGGATCCTCCGCGTGCAGGGCCTTTTCGATGATCTCGCCGATGTCGGCGTCGGCGAAGACGCGCGGGAGCGGCAGCCTCAAGTCGTCGAAAAGTACGCGCACTTCGTCGACGGTGGGCTCCAGGCCGAGCGGAGCGGCGACGCGCAGGTCGAGCACGGTGGCCTGCTCACGGCTCTGGTGCAGCTCGGTCACGTAGTAGTCGTAGAGCGGCTGTCCCCGCTCGACCAGGAGGTTCACCCGCGACGTGTCGTCCTGCGTCACGATCAGACAGGATTCGGACAGATCGAAACGAAGGGTCGGCACGGTCGACGACAGGTGCACGCTCATCTCCAGCGTCGTCAGCTGCCGTTGGTACCAGCAAGCGGCGAGGACGGTCGCGTACGACTCCTTGCGCACCCGGTCGGCGGTCCAGGCCGCGGCGGTGACGGCGCTGCGCTGCCCGGCGAACATCTGCCGGAAGCGGGCGTACGCGGCGCAGGCCCGCTCGTCCGCCGGATTGACGATGTCGATCTTGAAATTCAACTGTGAGCGCTGCTCCTTGGCGGCGCTCACGCACTGCGGAAGCGTCACGGCCCGCAGATAGGTCCCGGTGCCGCCCTTGAAGTACCAGAGGTTCGTACGCTGACGGGCCTCGCGCAGCGCCTCGCCGACCTCGTTGCCCGACAGGGAACGCACCATGGTGAGGTCTTCGAGCGCACGCCGCGTCCCCGCCAGCGCCTCCTGGATGCTCGCGGGCTGGCGGACGCGCTCCACGATCGACCCGAGGGCGAGCGCGCCGAGGACCAGCAAGGTGGCTCCGGAGGCGACGTCGTCGTCGATCACGTCCCCGAAGATGTCCAGGAAACCGATCGTCAGGGCGACGCCCGCCGCGACGACCACGTCGATGTTCCTCAGAATCCAGGCAATGGACCGTTCGAGCCGGCCCACGCGCGCTGCCATATGCGCAACCCCTCCCCCGTGGAGCTCCGATGGTAGGAGACGCGTGTGCGGACCCGCCAGACCGTGCGCGGCCGGGAGGGGGCGGACCCCGTCCGGGAGGTGTGGCCCGGGACGCGCCGCGGCGCCCACCCAGTGTCCGGTCGGGGACGGGGGCAGGCGCCGCGTTCAGTTCCGCACGCCGTTGTACGGGACGTCTTTGGGGGGAGCGTACGTCAGACGGTCAGCGCACGGTCCGTCGGCCTGACCGGGGCCGGCAGTTCGCTCGTCCCCGTCAGGTAGCGGTCCACGCCGCGCGCCGCGGAGCGGCCCTCGGCGATCGCCCACACGATGAGCGACTGGCCGCGGCCGGCGTCACCGGCGACGAAGACGCCGTCGACGTTCGTGGCGTACTGCGCGTCGCGCGCGATGTTGCCGCGGGCGTCGAGCTCCAGGCCGAACTGCTGGACCAGACCGTTCGCCTGGTCCGTGCCCGTGAAGCCCATGGCGAGGGTGACCAGCTGGGCCGGGATCTTCCGCTCCGTGCCCGGCTTCTGCTCCAGCTTGCCGTCCTTGAACTCCACCTCGACGAGGTGCAGGAACTGGACGTTGCCGTCCTCGTCGCCCTCGAAGCGGGTGGTCGAGACGGAGTAGACCCGCTCGCCGCCCTCCTCGTGCGCGGAGGTGACCTTGTAGAGCATCGGGAACGTCGGCCACGGCTGGCTGGCGCTGCGCTCCTCGCCCGGCTTCGGCATGATCTCCAGCTGGGTGACGGAGGCCGCGCCCTGGCGGTGGGCGGTGCCCACGCAGTCCGCGCCGGTGTCGCCGCCGCCGATGACCACGACGTGCTTGCCCTCGGCGGTGATCGGGGAGACCGTCAGGTCGCCCTCCTGCACCTTGTTGGCGAGCGGCAGGTACTCCATCGCGAAGTGGACGCCGTTCAGCTCGCGGCCCGGGACGGGCAGGTCGCGGGAGACCGTCGCGCCGGCGGCAATGACCACCGCGTCGTACCGGCGCCGCAGCTTCGCGGCGTCGATGTCGCGGCCGATCTCCACCTCGGTGCGGAACTTGGTGCCTTCCGCGCGCATCTGCTCGATGCGCCGGTTGATGTGCGACTTCTCCATCTTGAACTCGGGGATGCCGTAGCGCAGCAGCCCGCCGATGCGGTCGGCGCGCTCGTACACCGCGACCGTGTGACCGGCCCGGGTCAGCTGCTGGGCGGCGGCGAGACCCGCCGGGCCCGAGCCGATGACGGCGACGGTCTTGCCGGAGAGGCGCTCGGGCGGCTGCGGGGTGACGTCGCCGTTGCCCCACGCCTTGTCGATGATGGTGACTTCGACGTTCTTGATGGTGACGGCCGGCTGGTTGATGCCGAGCACGCACGCCGACTCGCACGGGGCCGGGCACAGCCGCCCGGTGAACTCCGGGAAGTTGTTCGTGGCGTGCAGCCGCTCGGACGCCGCCGACCAGTCCTCGCGGTAGGCGTAGTCGTTCCACTCGGGAATGAGGTTCCCGAGCGGGCAGCCGTTGTGGCAGAACGGGATGCCGCAGTCCATGCAGCGGCCGGCCTGCTTGCTGATGATCGGCAGCAGGGAGCCGGGGACGTAGACCTCGTTCCAGTCCTTGACGCGCTCACCGGCGGGACGGGTCTTGGCGACCTCGCGTCCGGTGGTCAGGAAGCCCTTGGGGTCAGCCATTGGTCGCCGCCTCCATCATCTTCTCGGTGGTCTCCTGCTCGGAGAGACCGGCGAGCTCAGCGGCGTCCTTGGCGGCGAGCACTGCCTTGTACGTGGACGGGATGATCTTGCTGAAGCGGGTCACCGCGGTGTCCCACTCGGCCAGCAGCTTCGAGGCGACCGTGGACCCGGTCTCCTCCTCGTGGCGGCGCACCACATCGTGCAGCCACTGCTTGTCGGCGTCGTCGAGCGCCTCGACCGCCCCGGCGTTGCCGGAGTTGACGTTGTCCGGGTCGAGGTCGACGACGTACGCGATGCCGCCGGACATGCCGGCCGCGAAGTTGCGTCCGGTCTCGCCCAGGACGACCGCGCGGCCGCCGGTCATGTACTCGCAGCCGTGGTCGCCCACGCCCTCCGAGACGACCGTGGCGCCGGAGTTGCGGACGCAGAAGCGCTCGCCCGTCCGGCCGCGCAGGAACAGCTCGCCGCCGGTCGCGCCGTACGCGATGGTGTTGCCCGCGATCGTCGAGTACTCGGCGAGGTGGTCGGCGCCCCGGTCCGGGCGGACGATGATCCGGCCGCCCGAGAGCCCCTTGCCGACGTAGTCGTTGGCGTCGCCTTCGAGCCGCAGCGTCACACCGCGCGGCACGAACGCGCCGAACGACTGGCCCGCGGACCCGGTGAAGGTGATGTCGATGGTGTCGTCGGGCAGGCCCGCACCGCCGAACTTCTTCGTCACCTCGTGGCCCAGCATGGTGCCGACGGTCCGGTTGATGTTGCGGATCGCGACCTGCGCGCGGACCGGCCCCGCCGCCTCGGCGCTGCCCACGGCCAGGGCGTCGGCGGCGAGCTTGATCAGCTCGTTGTCGAGCGCCTTCTCCAGCGCGTGGTCCTGGGTGGTGATCTGGTGGCGGACCGCGCCTTCCGGCAGCTCGGGAACGTAGAACAGGGGCTCCAGGTCGAGGCCCTGCGCCTTCCAGTGGGTCACGGCCGCGTCGGTGTCGAGCAGCTCGGCGTGGCCGACGGCCTCTTCGAGCGTACGGAAACCGAGCTCGGCCAGCAGCTCGCGCACTTCCTCGGCGATGAACTGGAAGAAGTTGACGATGTACTCGGCCTTGCCGGAGAAGCGCTCCCGCAGGACCGGGTTCTGGGTGGCGATGCCGACCGGGCACGTGTCGAGGTGGCAGACGCGCATCATGACGCAGCCGGAGACGACGAGCGGCGCGGTCGCGAAACCGAACTCCTCGGCGCCGAGCAGTGCGGCGATGACGACGTCGCGGCCGGTCTTCAGCTGGCCGTCGGCCTGGACGACGATACGGTCGCGCAGTCCGTTGAGCAGCAACGTCTGCTGGGTCTCGGCGAGGCCGAGCTCCCAGGGACCGCCCGCGTGCTTGAGCGAGGTGAGCGGCGAGGCGCCCGTACCGCCGTCGTGTCCGGAGATCAGCACCACGTCGGCGTGCGCCTTGGACACACCGGCCGCGACGGTGCCGACACCGACCTCCGACACCAGCTTCACGTGGATGCGCGCCGCCGGGTTGGCGTTCTTGAGGTCGTGGATCAGCTGAGCCAGGTCCTCGATGGAGTAGATGTCGTGGTGCGGCGGCGGCGAGATGAGGCCCACGCCCGGCGTCGAGTGCCGGGTCTTGGCGACCCACGGGTAGACCTTGTGGCCGGGCAGCTGGCCGCCCTCGCCGGGCTTGGCGCCCTGCGCCATCTTGATCTGGATGTCGTCGGCGTTGACCAGGTACTCGCTCGTCACACCGAAGCGGCCGGAGGCGACCTGCTTGATGCTGGAGCGACGCGCCGGGTCGTACAGCCGCTCGGCGTCCTCGCCGCCCTCACCGGTGTTGGACTTGCCGCCCAGCTGGTTCATGGCGATGGCGAGGGTCTCGTGCGCCTCCTGGGAGATGGAGCCGTACGACATGGCACCGGTGGAGAAGCGCTTGACGATCTCGGAGGCCGGCTCGACCTCGTCGATGGAGATCGGCGTACGCCCGCTCTTGAAGCCGAAGAGCCCGCGCAGGGTCATCAGCCGCTCGGACTGCTGGTTCACCCGGTCCGTGTACTGCTTGAAGATGTCGTACCGGCGGCCCCGCGTCGCGTGCTGGAGGCGGAAGACCGTCTCCGGGTCGAACAGGTGCGGCTCGCCCTCGCGGCGCCACTGATACTCGCCGCCGATCTCCAGCGCGCGGTGCGTGGCGGCGATGCCGGAGGCCGGGTACGCCTTGGCGTGCCGGGCGGCGACCTCCTTGGCGATGACGTCGAGACCGGCGCCGCCGATCTTGGTCGCCGTGCCGTTGAAGTACTTCTCGACGAAGGCCTCGTCCAGACCGACGGCCTCGAAGACCTGCGCGCCCCGGTAGGAGGCGACGGTCGAGATGCCCATCTTGGACATGACCTTCAGGACGCCCTTGCCCAGGGCGTAGATCAGGTTCCGGATGGCCTGCTCGGGCTCGGCGCCCTCGATGAACGTACCGGCGCGGACAAGGTCCTCCACGGACTCCATCGCGAGGTACGGGTTGACGGCGGCGGCGCCGAAACCGATGAGCAGCGCGACGTGGTGCACCTCACGCACGTCGCCCGCCTCGACGAGCAGCCCCACCTGGGTGCGCTGCTTCGTACGGATGAGGTGGTGGTGCACGGCGGAGGTGAGCAGCAGCGAGGGGATCGGCGCGTGCTCGGCGTCCGAGTGCCGGTCGGAGAGCACGATCAGGCGGGCGCCGGCCTCGATGGCGGCGTCGGCCTCGGCGCAGATCTCCTCGATACGGGCGGCCAGCGCGTCGCCGCCGCCGCTGACGCGGTAGAGGCCGGACAGCGTGGCGGCCGTCATGCCCGGCATGTCGCCGTCGGCGTTGATGTGTATCAGCTTGGCCAGCTCGTCGTTGTCGATCACCGGGAACGGCAGCGCGACATTGCGGCAGGTCGCGGCGGTCGGCTCCAGGATGTTGCCCTGCGGGCCGAGCGAGGAGCGCAGCGAGGTGACGAGCTCCTCGCGGATGGCGTCCAGCGGCGGGTTGGTGACCTGCGCGAAGAGCTGGGTGAAGTAGTCGAAGAGCAGCCGGGGCCGCTCGGACAGCGCCGCGATCGGCGAGTCGGTGCCCATGGAGCCGAGCGGCTCACCACCGGTGCGGGCCATCGGCGCGAGGATGACGCGGAGCTCTTCCTCGGTGTAGCCGAAGGTCTGCTGGCGGCGCGTGACCGAGGCGTGCGTGTGCACGATGTGCTCACGCTCGGGCAGGTCCTCCAGCTCGATCTCGCCGGCTTCCAGCCACTCCTGGTACGGAGCCTCGGCGGCGAGGCCGGCCTTGATCTCGTCGTCCTCGACGATCCGGTGCTCGGCGGTGTCGACCAGGAACATCTTGCCGGGCTGCAGCCGTCCCTTGCGGACGACCTTGGCGGGGTCGATGTCGAGCACGCCCACCTCGGAGGACAGCACGACGAGCCCGTCGTCCGTCACCCAGTAGCGGCCGGGACGCAGACCGTTGCGGTCCAGTACGGCGCCCACCTGGGTGCCGTCGGTGAAGGTGACGCAGGCCGGGCCGTCCCAGGGCTCCATCATCGTCGCGTGGTACTGGTAGAACGCGCGGCGGGCCGGGTCCATGGAGTCGTGGTTCTCCCACGCCTCGGGGACCATCATCAGCACGGAGTGCGGCAGCGAGCGCCCGCCGAGGTGCAGCAGCTCCAGCACCTCGTCGAAGGACGCGGAGTCGGAGGCGTCGGGCGTGCAGACGGGGAAGATCCGCTCCAGGTTCTCGCTCCCGAAGAGGCCGGAGGCGAGCTGGGACTCGCGGGCCTTCATCCAGTTGCGGTTGCCCTTGACCGTGTTGATCTCGCCGTTGTGCGCGACGAAGCGGTACGGGTGGGCGAGCGGCCAGCTCGGGAAGGTGTTCGTCGAGAACCGCGAGTGGACGAGGGCGACGGCCGTGGCGCAGCGCCGGTCCGACAGGTCCGGGAAGAACGGCTCCAGCTGCCCGGTGGTGAGCATGCCCTTGTAGACGATGGTCCGCGCCGACAGCGACGGGAAGTAGACCCCGGCCTCGCGCTCGGCGCGCTTGCGCAGTACGAAGGCCTTGCGGTCCAGGGCCAGGCCCGTGGACGTACCGTCCGCCACGAAGATCTGGGCGAAGGCCGGCATGGTGGCACGGGCCCCGTTGCCGAGCAGCGAAGGAGTGACGGGAACCTCACGCCACCCCAGGACCTCGAGGCCCTCTTCGGCGGCGATCGCCTCGATCTGCGAGACGGCCTGTGCGGAGCCGTCGGCAGGGAGGAAGGCGATGCCGACGGCGTACGCCCCGGCCTCGGGGAGGTCGAAGTCCGTGACCTCGCGCAGGAAGGCGTCCGGGACCTGGAGCAGGATTCCGGCGCCGTCGCCGGAGTCGGGCTCGGATCCGGTGGCACCGCGGTGTTCGAGATTGCGCAGTACGGTCAGCGCCTGCTCGACCAGCTCATGGCTGGCCACACCGGTGAGGGTGGCCACAAAGCCGACGCCGCAGGCGTCGTGCTCGTTACGGGGGTCGTACATCCCCTGCTGGGCGGGGCGACCGTCCATGGGCGACCAGGCGTCGGAACGCATCGGCACTCCCGTCGTCGTCGTGGGTGGGGGCACCTCCCGGGCGAAGTCCGGGGGAGCAACTACCGAGGGACGACGTTGGCCCTCCGCGAAATTTCGTGCAGGTTACATGATGGCTGGCTTCTCGCGAAGCGGATAGCTCATTCCAGCATGCGGACACCGCTCATAGCGGTGGAGGTGGGTCACAGGCGGACAGACCGACATCCGTCCGGCCGTCACGGAGCAGGCTTCATTGCCTGCGGCGTTGTGGGGTCATGCCCGGTGTTAGCGGAATCGAAACCACCGGGTAACAGACTACTTATGTGGAGCCCCGCATAGTGTCTCACCCTACGGCCGTTCCGAACAGAGCGCCGAGGGCGTACGTCACACCCGCCGCGGCCCCGCCGAGCGCCAGCTGCCGCAGCCCGCTGAACCACCAGGACCGCGCCGTCACCTTCGCCACCAGCGCTCCGCAGGCGAAGAGGCCGAGGAGCGCGAGCAGTACCGCGGGCCACATCGTCGAGGCCCCGAGCAGGTACGGCAGTACGGGCAGCAGGGCGCCCAGCGCGAACGCCCCGAACGACGATACGGCGGCGACCAGGGGTGAGGGAAGGTCCCCGGGGTCGATACCGAGCTCCTCGCGGGCGTGGATCTCCAGCGCCTGCTCGGGGTCCCTGGACAGCTGGGTGGCGACCTCGCGCGCCAGCCCCGCCTCGACCCCCCGCGACTCGTAGAGCGCGGCGAGCTCCTCCAGCTCGTCCTTGGGGTGCTTGCGCAACTCACGCCGCTCGACGTCGAGTTCGGCCTCCACCAGCTCCCGCTGCGAGGCCACGGAGGTGTATTCGCCCGCCGCCATGGAGAAGGCCCCGGCGGCCAGCCCGGCGAGCCCGGTGATGACGATCGCCTGCTGGCCCACGGACCCGCCGGCGACACCCGTCATCAGCGCCAGGTTGGACACCAGACCGTCCATCGCGCCGAAGACCGCCGGGCGCAGCCAACCCCCATTCACGTCGCGGTGCGTGTGGTTGTCGCGGTGCGCCTCGTGCAGCGTCGCCTCGGTCTCGATGATGGCCATTTCGCCCGTTCCCCTCTCGCCGGAGGCGGGGCCGTGTGCGGCCCGCTCCACCCCCTCAACACCATCGAAAGTACGCACGATTCAGACCCCCCGCCAGCAAGGCAGGCCGTACTTACCCGCAGCTCAGACCCCACGCCGACCGGGTGACGCTGACGTTTCGGAGCCTTTGCCGGGCCCTGGCGTGGCACAGATCCAGGAACGAGCCCAGGGAGTTGACTGCATGCAATCCCGCACCGATCACGGTCGCGCGCTTCAGGCCCTGCGCGGACTTCACGCCGTACGCGCGCTCCGTGACCGGGGGCGGGGCGCCCTGCTGGGCCTGGCGGTGGGCGACGCGCTCGGGGCCCCCGCGGAGAACATGAAGCCTTCCGAGATCCGCCGCCGTTGGGGCCGCATCGAAGGCTTCGTGTCCTCCGACCCCGCCGGTACGGACGACACGGAGTACGCCATCTTCTCCGGCCTCCTCCTCGCCCGCCACGGCTCAGCGCTCACCGCGGCCCACGTCGAGAACGCATGGCACCTGTGGATCGCCGACCTGGACGAGGGCCCCTTCCGCGGCGCGGGCTTCAGCGAACGCGGCACGCTGGAGAACCTCCGCCGGGGCCTGGCCGCACCCATCTCCGCCCAGCACCGCCACGCGTGGAGCGACGGCCTCGCGATGCGCGCCGCGCCGTTCGGCGTCTTCGCGGCAGGCCGCCCGGCGGAGGCGGCGCGCCTGGTCGCGATCGACGGCTGCGTGAGCCACGAGGGCGAGGGCATCTACGGCGGCCAGGCGGTGGCGGCGGGCGTGGCGGCGGCCATGACGGGCGCCACCCCCTCCGCGATCACCGCCGCGGCCCTCTCGGTCATCCCGTCCGACTCCTGGACGGCCCGATCCCTGCGCCGCGCGGTGGCCGCCGCCCCGCAGGGCGAACGCGCGGTCCGCTCGGCGGTGGTGATCGGCGGCTATCCCTGGACGGACCTGGCCCCCGAAGCGGTGGGCCTGGCCTTCGGGGCGTTCGCGGCGTCCCACGGCGACTTCACCGCCTCGGTCCTCACGGCGGTCAACATGGGCCGTGACGCGGACACCACGGCAGCGGTGGCGGGCGCCCTGGCCGGCGCCCTGTGCGGCGCGGGCGCGATCCCCCCGGCCTGGTCGTCGGCGATCGCCCCGGCACGGGGCAGCTGCCTCCCCTCCATGCGGGGCCACCACGTCCTGGACGTGGCGGACCTCCTGGCCCCGGACGACGATCCCCAGGCAGCCTCATGACCCCCTACAACCCCCCGCAAGCCGCGCCCCGGACCGCACCGGACACCCCGGCCGGCCCCGCCGCCCCGGACCTCCGCCGCGTCGAGGGTCTCCTCCTCGGCCTGGCGGCGGGCGACGCCGCCGGCTGGCCCGCCGCCCGCCACCGCGCCGCCCGCATGCCGGACTGGACCCGCCGCCTCACCCGCGAACTCGACACCTTCGCCGAGCAGAACGCCACCACCACCCTCCCCGTCCCCATCGCCCTCAACCAGCCCCCCGAACCCCTGCGCCTGGGCCCCTCCGACGACGCGGAGTGGGCCGCCTTCACCGCCGTCACGATCCTGGACACCGGCCCCGGCACGATCCGCGCCGCGGTCGACCGCGCCTGGACCGCCCTCGCCGCCGAGGTCGCCGCCGCCGCCGACCGCGCCCCCGAGGTCGAGTCCGCCGTACTCCCCCTGCGCGCCCGGATCTCCGTACGCGCCGGCCTCGGCAACCTCGCCACCGGCCTGCGCCCGCCCGCGACCGGCCACGACAACCCGCACTACTTCGACGACGCCGCCTGCGTCCGCGCCTGCGTCCTCGCCACCGCCCACCCCGGCGACCCGGCCGCCGCCGCCGAGCTCGCCGAGTTCGACGCCCGCTACACCCAGGACGGCGACGGCGTCCACGGTGCCCGCGCCATGGCCGCGGCGGTCGCGGCGGCTCTCGGCGGCGCCGGAGTCGACGAAGCCGTGGAAGCCGCCCTCGCCCAGCTCCCCGAAGCCACCGAGATCGGCCGCAACGCGGCCCACGCCGTACGCCTGGCCGCAGCCACCACCGGCGCCTTCGCCCTGGTCCCCACCCTCGAACACCAGATCGTCGACCACGTCTACAGCTACGGCATCGCCGCCGCCGAAACCGTCCCCGTGGCCCTCGCCCTCGCCACCGCCGCCCGCGGCCGTGTCACCGAGGCCGTGCCCGCCGCCGCCTGCCTGTCCCGCGTCGCCGACTCCGCCCCCGCCCTCTCCGGCGCGCTGACCGGCGCGCTCTGCGGCGGCGACGCGCTCCCGCCCGGCTGGCGCGACACCTGCCGCACGCTGGTCGGCTGCGCCCTCCCCCGCCTGGCCGGCACCGATCTCATCGAACTCGCCGCACGACTCCACCACGAACGGATCCGGACATGACGACCTTCACCCCCCTCACCCTCGAAGACCGCATCACCGGCAGCCTGATCGGCGCGGCGGTCGGCGACGCGCTCGGCGGCCCGGTCGAGGGCTGGACCCCCGAGCAGATCACCGAACGGCACGGCGGCCGCGTCCACGGCATCGTCGGCCCCTTCCACGAGGACTGGCGTACGGCGCGCCCCATCGCCCCGTACCACAAGGGCGACGGCCACATCACCGACGACACCCTCATGACGCACGCCCTGATCCGCGTGTACGACGCCGTGCGCGACCACCTGGACGCCTACGCGATCGCCGACCACCTCGTCCCCCAGCTCATCGAAAAGCCCGTCTACATCCCTGAGTTGGAAACGGAAGCCCTTCCCCTCCAGCGCGTCTTCCTCGCCGAGAAGTGGATCGTCGCCCGCCTCCACTACGGCCACGTGGACCCCCGGGAAGCCGGCGCCGGAAACATCGTCAACTGCGGCGCCGCGATGTACATGGCCCCGGTCGGCCTGGTCAACGCGGGCAACCCCGCATCCGCGTACGCCGAGGCGATCGACATCGCCGGCGCCCACCAGTCCTCGTACGGGCGCGAGGCGGCCGGCGTCTTCGCCGCGGCCGTGGCCGCCGCCTGCGCCCCCGACGCGACACCGGCCACCGTCGTCGACACCTGCCTCTCCCTCGCCAAGGACGGCACCCGCGCCGCGATCGAAGCGGTGGCCGAAGCGGCGGTCCGCCACCACGACTTCGAGTCGGCGCTCACCCCCCTCCGGGACGCCGTCGCCCCCTTCGACACCGTCGGCCCGGACTACCGCAGGCCGACCCTCGCCGCCCGCCGCCCCTCCCGCCTGCACTCCATCGAGGAGCTCCCCGTCGCCCTGGGCATGCTCCTCGTAGCCGGAGGCGACTACCGCCACAGCGTCCTGGGCTCGGTCAACTACGGCCGCGACTGCGACTCGATCGCCACGATGAGCGGCGCCGTCTCCGGGGCGCTGCACGGCGAAGCGGCCGTCCCCTCCGACTGGGCGAAAACAGTCGCCGAAGCAAGCCGCACCGACCTGCACGCTCCCGCCCGCACCCTGATCGACGTGGCCCGCGAGGTGTACGCCCGGGACACACGGCGCCGCAACGCCCACAGAACGGCGTTCGAGGCACTGACGGGCACGTCATGAGTCTCCGGCTCACCTGGGTCCAGCCGGAGGACCTGATCGCCCACGAACTCCGCCAGGCATGCGAGGACGGCCGCGACACGGCAGCGATCCGCGCCCGCTGGCACCAGGCGGGCGGCCCGCCCGCGCCACCTGCCACGGGCGCCTCCGCCACCCCCGCGCCCCCACACCTGCGCGCCCTGGCCGAGGTCCTCCTCGACGAACTGCACCACCTCCCCTCTCCCTTGGCCCGGGCCGAACCGACCTCCCTGCCCGCCATCAGGTCCGCCTGCCCGGCATGGCCCCGGCCGGCGAGCCCGGTGCCGGGAGGTGACGCGCCGGGGCGCTCCCCGCAGGGCGCCGAACGCGACCGCCCCGAAGCTCACGCCGTACCCGGACGTGCGACGCCCGAGGAGACGCCCCGGCGCGTCACCGGCCCCCACGTCCCCGCACCCGCACCCGCGCTGTCCCCGGTGCCAGAACCGGCCCCCCTCCTCGACCGCCTGCACGCCGCCTGGCTGGGCCGCGCCGCCGGCTGCCTCCTCGGCAAACCCGTCGAGAAGCTCCCCCTCCCCGCCATCCGCCACCTGGCCACCGCCGCCGGCAACTGGCCCCTGCGCACCTGGTTCACCGCCCACGGCGTCCCCGCCGCCCTCCTGGCCCGCCACCCCTGGAACCGCCGCTCCGCCCCCACCTCCCTCGCCGAGAACATCGACGGCATGCCCGAGGACGACGACCTGAACTACCCCCTCCTGGGCCTGCTCCTCCTCCAGCGCCACACCAAGGCCTTCACCACCACCCACCTCGCCCGCCTCTGGCTGGACGAACTCCCGGCCGGCCGCACGTTCACCGCCGAGCGCATCGCCTACCGCAACCTCCTCCAAGGACTGACACCCCCTCACACCGCGACCCACCGCAACCCGTTCCGCGAATGGATCGGCGCCCTGATCCGCGCCGACATCCACGGCTGGACGCACCCCGGCGACCCGGCCGCCGCCGCCGAACAGGCCCACCGGGACGCGGTCCTCACCCACACCTCCAACGGCGTGTACGGCGCGATGTTCATCGCGGCGACCATCGCCGAAGCCGCCGCCGGCACCACCGACGTACACCACTGCCTGCGCACCGGTCTGAGCGTCGTCCCCCCGGAGTCCCGCCTGGCCCGAGCGGTCCGCCACGGCATCGAGGCAGCACGCGCCGCAACCGCCTTCGACACCGTCGTGGACGACCTCCACGCCGCCTACGGCCACCACCACTGGGTGCACGTGGTCCCGAACGCCGCACTCGTCGCCGCCGCACTCACCCACGCCGACGGCGACTTCACCGCCTCGATCTGCCGGGCCGTGTCCGGCGGCTGGGACACGGACTCCAACGGCGCCACCGCCGGCAGCGTCGCGGGCCTCCTCGCAGGCTCCCCGGAAGCCCTCCCCGCCCACTGGACCGCCCCTCTCCGCAACCGCCTGGCCACGTCCGTCGCCGGCCTCGACGGCATCGGCTTCGACACCCTCGCCCGCCTCACCCTCGTAGAGGCACACCGCACCGCGCCCACCGGCGCGTCATGCCCTGAACCCAAGACCGAATCCCAGGTGAAGAGCTCCCCATGACCCGAACGACCCCCACCACCGAGGCCACTCCCGCCGAAGCCGCTCCCGCCCCGCCGCCACCCCTCACCGGCCTCCGCGTCCTCGACCTGGCCACCCTCTTCGCCGGCCCCCTCGCCGCCACCATGCTCGGCGACTTCGGCGCGGACGTGATCAAGGTCGAGCACCCCACCAGGCCCGACCCGTCCCGAGGCCACGGCCCCGCCAAAGAAGGCATCGGCCTGTGGTGGAAACTCCTGGGCCGCAACAAGCGCACCATCACCCTCGACCTCTCCGCCCCCACCGGCCGTGGCGCCCTCCTCCGCCTGGCCGCCACCACCGACGTGATCATCGAGAACTTCCGCCCCGGCACCCTGGAGAAATGGGGCCTCGGCCCGGCGGAACTGAGCGCGGTCAACCCCCGCCTGGTCCTGGTCCGTGTCACCGGCTTCGGCCAGTCCGGCCCGTACTCCCACCGCCCCGGTTTCGGCACGCTCGCCGAGGCGATGAGCGGCTTCGCGGCGATCACCGGCGAACCGGAAGGCCCGCCCACGCTCCCCCCGTTCGGCCTGGCCGACTCGATCACGGCGCTCGCGACCGCCTACGCCGTGATGACCGCGCTCACGGCCCGCACCACGACCCACCGCGGCCAGGTGGTCGACATGGCCATCATCGAACCGATCCTCACCGTCCTCGGCCCCCACCCCCTCTGGTACGACCAGCTCGGCTACGTCCAGCCCCGTACCGGCAACCGCTCCCGCAACAACGCCCCCCGCAACACCTACCGCACCGCCGACGGCGCCTGGGTGGCCGTCTCCACCTCGGCCCAGTCCGTCGCGGAACGCGTGATGCGCCTGGTGGGCCGCCCCGACCTCGTCGACGAGCCGTGGTTCACCACGGGCAGCGGCCGCGCCGAGCACGCCGACGAACTCGACGAGGCGGTCGGCCACTGGATCGCCCGCCACACCCGGGCCGACGCACTCGCCGCGTTCGAGAAAGCCGAAGCGGCGATCGCCCCCGTCTACGACATCCAGGACGTCATGGCCGACCCCCAGTACCGCGCCCTGGACACCATCACCACGGTCCAGGACCCCGAACTCGGCCCGCTGCGCATGCAGAACGTCCTCTTCCGCCTCTCCGAGACGCCCGGCGCGATCCGCTGGGCGGGACGCCCGCACGGCGCGGACACGGACGCGGTCCTGACCGAGGCCGGCCTGTCCGAGGCCGAGATCACCGCCCTGCGCGCCACCGGTGGCACGCGATGACCGCACCCACGCCCCTGACCTGGCTGTACGTACCGGGTGACCGTCCCGAGACCGTCGCCAAGGCACTGCGCGCGGGCGCCGACGCCGTGATCGTCGACCTGGAGGACGCGGTCGCGCCCGACCGCAAGGGGTACGCCCGCTCCGCGACCGCCGAGCTGCTCACCGAGCGGCCCTCCACCCCCGTCCACGTCCGCGTGAACGCCCTGGACAGCCCGTTCGCCGAGGCGGATCTGCACGTCCTGGTCGGGCTGCCCGGCCTGTCGGCCCTCCGCGTCCCCAAGGTCACGGACCCGGCCGAGGTCCGGTACGTCGCGAACACGATGCCGGACGTGCCGCTGTACGCCCTGCTCGAATCGGCGCTCGCCGTCGAGCGCGCCCACGCCATCGCCGGCGCGCACCCCTTGCTGCGCGGTATCGCGCTCGGCGAGGCCGACCTCCGCGCGGATCTGGGCGTACGGGACGACACCGGGCTCGCGTGGCCGCGCAGCCGGGTGGTGGTCGCCGCACGGGCGGCGGGCCTGGAGCGGCCGGCCCAGTCGGTGTACCCGGACGTCCGGGACCTGGAAGGGCTGGCGGCCTCGTGCGCCCGGGGCCGGGCCCTGGGCTTCCTGGGCCGCACGGCGGTGCATCCCCGCCAGCTGCCGGTGATCGAGCGCGCCTTCCTGCCCACTCCCCGGGAGGTGGAGGAAGCCGAGGAGATCGTCAAGGCGGCGGCCGCTGACCGGGGCGCGCTGGCACTTCCCGACGGCCGGTTCGTGGACGCGGCGGTGGTCGCGACCGCCCACCGGACCCTGGCCCTGGCGTCCCGTACCCCTGCCGCCGGGCCGTGACCCGGCGGCCTCGGCCGCCGGAGGCGTTAGTCCTTGGCCTCGGCCCTGTCGCCGACACCGGCACCGGCACCGCCATCGGCATCAGCATCAGCATCGGCGCCACCCTCCGCCTCAGCCACCGCAGCCGCGTCGCCCTTGTCCGAAGGAACCGGCTCGACCGTCTCCTCGCGCCCCGGCCGGACCTTCGCCGAGATCACGAAGTACGCCACCGCGCACACGAACACGACGATCGAGGTCCACACGTTCAGCCGGAGCCCCAGCACGTGGTGCGCCTCGTCGACCCGCATGTACTCGATCCAGCCGCGGCCCGTGCAGTACAGCGCGACGTACAGGGCGAAGACCCGGCCGTGCCCGAGCTTGAAGCGGCGGTCGGCCCAGATGACCAGCAGCGCGGCGCCGACGCACCACAGCGACTCGTACAGGAAGGTCGGGTGGTACGTCCCCGCTTCGCGGTTCACGCCCTCGGAGATCTTGAGCGCCCAGGGCAGGTCGGTCTCCCGCCCGTACAGCTCCTGGTTGAACCAGTTGCCCCAGCGGCCGATGGCCTGGGCGAAGGCGAGACCGGGGGCCATGGCGTCGGCCCAGGCCGGCAGCGGGATCCCGCGGCGGCGGCAGCCGATCCAGGCGCCGACCGCGCCGAGAGCGACGGCACCCCAGATACCGAGGCCGCCCTCCCAGATCTTGAAGGCGTCGACCCAGTTCTGGCCCTCTTTGAAGTACAGCTGGTAGTCGGTGACGACGTGGTAGAGCCGTCCGCCGACGAGGCCGAAGGGAACCGCCCATACGGCGATGTCGGCCACCGTGCCGGCTTTGCCCCCCCGGGCGATCCAGCGCTTGTTGCCGTACCAGACGGCCACAAAAACGCCAATGATGATGCAGAACGCGTAGCCGCGGAGCGGGATCGGTCCGAGCTCGATCACACCGGTCGACGGGCTGGGGATATAGGCAAGTTCCATGGCAGGGTCGACGCTACCCTGCCGGGTGGGAGGTACGGCAACCCACCCGGCAACGTCTGGATAACGAGCCCGGCGCACGTACTACGGCGTCGCCGCGGGTGAGGCGGTCGCCGTCCCCGCCTTTTTGCCCCTGTTCGCCTCGGCGACCCACTTCTTCAGGTTCTCCTGCGTGATCTGCTCGTTGCCCTTCTTCGGGAAGACGGACTCTCCGTTGAGCAGCACGGTCGGCGTGCCTCTGAAGTCGCCCTTCTCGAAGGCTTCGTTGGCCTTCCGCACCCAGCTGTCGTGTGTCCCGTCGTTCACACACTGTTTGAACGTTTCGGTGACGAGCCCGTCGACCTTGCCCGCCAGCTCGATCAGGCGGCTGTTCCTGCCGAAGGCGTCGTCGACCTCCGGCGGCTGGTTCTGGTAGAGCACGTCGTGGTACGGCGCGAACTTTCCGGCGTCCTGCGCACACGCGGCGGCGTTGGCCGCCCTCAGCGATCCGGTGCCGCCCATGTTCCGGTCGATGAGCGTGGCCAGGTGGTACTCGGTCCTGAGCTGTCCCGACGCCTCCAGCTCGTGGACCGTGTCCCGGAAGGCGTTCTCGAACTGGGCGCAGGCCGGGCAGCGGAAGTCCTCCCAGACCGTGAGCGTGGACGGCGCGTCCTTCGCCCCCACCGGGATCATCGGGTCGCCCTCGGCGTCCGTGCCCCTGGGCACCACGACGGGGCCCGCGCTGTCGTCGCTGCCCGGGTCCGAGCCCGAGTTCGCGGCGAGGACCCCGATCACGGCGGCCAGGCCCAGCACTCCGACCACGGCGGCGGACACGATCATGGTCCGCCTGCGCCTGTCGCGCGCCTTCTGCGCCTCGCGCTCCTGCACCAGGCGCTCACGGGCGGTTCGTTTTCCGTCACGGTTTTTGTCACTCACACCCGCAGCAACGAACCGGGGAGGCGCCCGCGCGCCTCCCCGGTCCAGGTCCACTCGTACGGGCTACACCGCTCAGTTGTTCGCGCGGCCCCTGCGGACGCCTTCCGCCAGCTCACCGGCGAGCGCCCGTACGGCGTCCAGGCCCGCGGCCGCGTCCGGAGCGTCCAGCAGCCGCTGGACGAAGGCGGAGCCGACGATCACGCCGTCGGCGAAGACCGCGACCTCCTCGGCCTGTACGGCGTTGGAGACCCCGAGCCCGACGCACACCGGCAGACCGGTCGTCGCCCGCGTCCGGCGCACCAGGTCCTGGGCCTGCGCGCCGACGGACTCGCGGGTGCCGGTGACACCCATCAGCGAGGCGGCGTAGACGAATCCCGAACCGGCCGCCGTGATGGTGGCGAGGCGCTCGTCCCTGCTGCTCGGCGCGACCACGAAGACCGTGGCCAGGCCGTGCTTCTCGGCGTGCTCACGCCACAGCGCGGACTCCTGCACCGGCAGGTCGGGCAGGATGCAGCCCGCGCCGCCCGCCTCGGCCAGCTCCGCGGTGAAGCGCTCGACGCCGTACCGGTCGATCGGGTTCCAGTACGTCATGACCAGGACCGGGGCCCCGGTCGCCTCGTGCGCCTCGCGGACCGTGCGCATCACGTCGGCGATCTTCACGCCGCCGCGCAGCGCGATGTCGTCGGCGGTCTGGATGACCGGGCCGTCGAGGACCGGGTCGCTGTGCGGCAGACCGATCTCGACGACGTCCGCGCCGCCCGCGATGACCGCCTTGACGGCGTCGATCCCGCCGTCGACGGTCGGGAATCCGGCCGGGAGGTAGGCAATGAGGGCGGCCCGGTCCTCGGACTTGGCGCGCTCCAGGGTGTCGGCCAGCAGCTGGATGTTCCCGCTCACTTGGTGTCCCTCTGGATCTCGGCGGCGCCGTCGGCGGCGGAGGCGTCGGCCTCGACCGCGGCGTCGGTGTCGTACAGGCCGAAGTAGCGGGCGGCGGTGTCCATGTCCTTGTCGCCGCGCCCGGACAGGTTGACCAGGATCAGCCCGTCCTTGCCGAGCTCCTTGCCGAGCTCCAGCGCGCCGGCGAGCGCGTGGGCGCTCTCGATGGCCGGGATGATGCCCTCGGTGCGGGACAGGAGCAGCAGCGCCTGCATGGCGGCGTCGTCCGTCACGGCCCGGTACTCGCCGCGCCCGCTGTCCTTGAGGTACGCGTGCTCGGGGCCGATGCCGGGGTAGTCCAGGCCCGCCGAGATCGAGTAGGGCTCGGTGATCTGGCCCTCCTCGTCCTGGAGGACGTACGACCGGGAGCCGTGCAGGATGCCCGGCTCGCCCGCCGACAGGGTGGCCGCGTGCTCACCGGTCTCGATGCCGTGTCCGGCGGGCTCGCAGCCGACGAGGCGCACGTCCGTGTCCGGGATGAAGGCGTGGAAGAGGCCGATGGCGTTGGAGCCGCCGCCGACGCAGGCGACGGCCGCGTCGGGCAGGCGCCCCGTGCGCTCCAGGATCTGCCGGCGCGCCTCGACGCCGATGACCCGGTGGAAGTCGCGGACCATGGCGGGGAAGGGGTGCGGTCCGGCGACCGTGCCGAAGAGGTAGTGCGTACGGTCGACATTGGCGACCCAGTCGCGGAACGCCTCGTTGATGGCGTCCTTCAGGGTCCGGCTGCCGGACTTCACGGCGACGACCTCGGCGCCGAGCATCCGCATGCGGGCGACGTTGAGCGCCTGGCGCTGCGTGTCGATCTCGCCCATGTAGATGGTGCATTCGAGGCCGAAGAGGGCGCAGGCGGTGGCGGTGGCGACGCCGTGCTGGCCGGCGCCGGTCTCCGCGATCACGCGGGTCTTGCCCATGCGCTTGGTGAGCAGGGCCTGGCCCAGCACGTTGTTGATCTTGTGTGAGCCGGTGTGGTTGAGGTCCTCGCGCTTGAGGAAGATCCGCGCGCCGCCCGCGTGTCCGGCGAACCGCGACACCTCGGTGAGCGAGCTGGGCCGGCCCGTGTAGTTGACCATGAGCTCGTTCAGCTCGGCCGCGAAGGCCGGGTCGGTCTTGGCCTTGTCGTACTCGACGGCGACCTCGTCGACCGCCGCGACGAGTGCCTCGGGGATGAACTTGCCGCCGTACGCGCCGAAGTAGCCCTCGGCGCTGGGGACGGTGCCCTCGGGGTCCGGAATGAAGAAGTCAGAAGACATCCGACGTACTCCTCAGAAGGGGCTCGCGCCCCATGGAAGATCAACGAGTGGACTTCACCGTATGCGCCGCGCGCGAGTCCGCCCCGGTACGCCGCTCAGGGCGTGCGTACGGGCAGGGCGGATCGCTGCGGCGCGCCTTCGGTGCGCCATCGCATGCCGTTGATCTGGCCGGGCTCGGAACCGATGTGGTACCGCACCCGGCGTCCCCGCACCCGCCGCGCCGGAGCCCGGCACCCGCGCGGACGGCACCCGCGCGCCAGCGGCGCGTGCGGGTCACGCGCCCGTTCCCCGGCGAGCGGGCGAAGGCCCGGCCGGGTACGTGCGGCGGTACGGCGGAGAGCGGTCATGGGGGCTTCGGTCAGCTCCGGCCGTGGCGCAGGGCCGGGTGGGCGCCCGCGGCGACGAGGTCGGCGACGGCGCCCTTCGGGTCGCGGCCGGTGACCAGGGACTCGCCCACGAGCACCGCGTCGGCGCCCGCGTTGGCGTACGCGATCAGGTCGTGCGGGCCGCGGACGCCGGACTCGGCGACCGTGACGACGCCCGCGGGGATCTCCGGGGCGACCCGCTCGAACGTGCCGCGGTCGACCTTGAGCGTCTTGAGGTCGCGCGCGTTGATGCCGATGATCTTCGCGCCGGCCTCGACCGCGCGCTCGACCTCTTCCTCGTCGTGCGCCTCGACCAGCGGCGTCAGCCCGATGGACTCGGCCCGCTCGATCAGCGAGACCAGGGCCTCCTGCTCCAGGGCGGCCACGATCAGCAGCGCCAGGTCGGCGCCGTAGGCCCGCGCCTCCCACAGCTGGTAGGCCGTGACGATGAAGTCCTTGCGCAGCACCGGGATGTCGACCCTGGCGCGTACGGCCTCCAGGTCGGCCAGCGAGCCGCCGAAGCGCCGCTGCTCGGTGAGTACGGAGATGACGGCCGCGCCGCCCGCCTCGTAGTCGGCGGCGAGCCCGGCGGGGTCGGCGATCGCGGCGAGCGCGCCCTTGGAGGGGCTGGAACGCTTGACCTCGCAGATGACCTTGACGCCCTCGCCGCGCAGCGCGGCGACTCCGTCCTTGGCCGGGGACGCCTTGGCCGCGCGGTCCTTGAGCTCGTCGAGACTGACGCTTGCCTGCCGCTCCGCAAGGTCGGCGAGCACGCCTTCAATGATCTCGTCGAGCACACTCACGCGAGCGGCCCCCTTCCGGGACGGTGATGACTGTCGGTGGGCCGGGATCAGCCATACCAATGCTATCCGCAGGAGGCCTCAGGTCTCGCATCGACCGGGCGCCAGTCCCACTACCTGGAACTTCACGGAGCGAGCGACGAGCCGAACGGCAGGTTCCGGACGACGCTGAAGACCGCCGCCACCACGCCGATGCTCCACCAGTGGACGGGGCTGAGGGTGATCCGCGTCGGGGCTCCCCGGGTCGCGCGTACCACCCATACGGCCCAGAGCACGGCGAAGACCCCGTAGCCGACGACAGCCATGGCGTTGGAACCGAACGCACCGGCCAGATCACCGGTGGCGACGGCGTGCGCGCTGCGCAGGCCGCCGCAGCCGGGGCAGTAGATCCCGGTGAGCTGGAGCAGCGGGCAGACCGGGTAGTGGCCCGGCTCGTTGGGGTCGACGGCGCCGACGTACGCGAAGGCCGCGGCGACGCCCGCCAGCGTGACCGCCGGTGCGGCGAGCCGCCGGGCGAGTGAGGCCGGAGCGGGGCCGGCAGGGGCGGGCGAGGGGGGCTGGGCAGGCGAAGGCATGGCGTCCACGCGCCGATTGTCCCCGCTCATGAGGAAAGGCGCAGCCCCCCGGGGGGCTGCGCCTCGCGTCAGAACCGCGTCCGCGCCGGGATCGGCGCTGGATCAGTGGGTCTGGATCTGGCTCAGGGGCTGCGCCCGGCCGGCCTCTTCACGCGCCCGCCGCGCTTCCTCGGACTCCTTCGGCGCGCCGAGACCCGCGGCCTTCATGGCCAGGCCGACGACACCACCGAGCAGGATCACGACGATTCCGGCCCAGAAGCCGAGCGGATTGGCCAGCACCGTGAAGGCGCCCGAAATGCAGAAACCGATGAAGGAGATGGTGACACCGGTCCAGGCGGCCGGGGTGTGTCCGTGGCTGCTGCCCGCCATGAGTTGCTCCTCGTTGCTGTTGCTCTGTGGTGAGTCCGTGAGTCGTGCGCTCGTCACTCATTGTCCCGTACGCGGACCGGCGACGTGATCTCGGGGTCATGCGTCGCGCGTCGGGTCCTCACCGCGGTCGAGGGCCTTCCAGAGGTCCTCGGGCCGGTCCGGGTCCGGGGCGGCGGGCGCCCTGCGGGGCCGTGGGCTGCCGTCGCGCTCGTAACGGCCCGACATGGCGGGCCACTTCCGGCCGCACCACAGCGCGAGGAGTCCGGCGATCAGGATCAGCAGGCCGCCGGCCGCGGTCACGTACGGCCAGGCGGTGTGGGTCAGCGAGGAGGCCGTCGCGGCGGTGTCGCCGGTCATCTCCGCGGCCTTCTCGTCGAGGGCGGCTCCGCCGGACGCGCCGAGGAAGGCCGTGACGGCGGCGCCCGCGCCGCTCAGCGCGAGCAGCACGGAGACCAGCAGGCGGCCCGTCCTGCGGACGGCGAAGACCGCGACGAGCGCGGCGAGGCCGACGACGGCCAGCGCCGCGGGGGCGCCGGTGACGTCCTGGCCCTCGACGTCGAGCGGCAGCCTGCCGCCCCCGGCGGCCGCCGCGCCCTCGGCCCAGGTCCGGCCCGAGCCGAGGAGCACGACGGCGGCGCCGAGGGCACCGAGCAGCAGCGCGGCGGCGAGGCTGCGACGGCCCGTGGGGGCGGCCGGCGCGGCTTCGCTTCGCGGAGTCGGAAGGGGTACGGGGGATGCGGCACTCACGTGCTCCACTATCCCTTACGCCCCTTCCGCGCTCGGAGGGGGACTCAGAGGCGGTTCGCCGTGTGCACCGCGCGCAGCACCGCCGCCGCCTTGTTGCGGCACTCGGTGTCCTCGGCGACGGGGTCCGAATCCGCCACCACACCCGCGCCGGCCTGCACGTACGCCGTGCCGTCGCGGAGCAGGGCGGTGCGGATGGCGATGGCGGTGTCGGAGTCGCCCGCGAAGTCGAGGTAGCCGACGCAGCCGCCGTACAGGCCGCGCCGCGACGGCTCCAGCTCCTCGATGATCTGCATGGCGCGCGGCTTCGGGGCGCCGGAGAGCGTCCCGGCCGGGAAGCAGGCGGTCAGGACGTCGAAGGCGCTGTGGCCCGGCGCGACACGGCCCGTCACGGTCGACACGATGTGCATGACGTGCGAGTACCGCTCGACGGACATGAAGTCGACGACCTCGACGCTGCCGGGCTCGCAGACCCGGCCCAGGTCGTTGCGGCCGAGGTCGACGAGCATCAGGTGCTCGGCGCGCTCCTTGGGGTCGGCGAGCAGTTCGTCGGCGAGCGCCTGGTCCTCCTGCGGCGTGGCGCCGCGCGGCCGGGTCCCGGCGATCGGGTGCACCATCGCGCGCCCGTCCTCGACCTTGACCAGCGCCTCGGGGCTGGAGCCGACGACGTCGAAGCCGTCGAAGCGGAAGAGGTACATGTACGGCGACGGGTTGGTGGCGCGCAGGACCCGGTAGACGTCCAGCGCGCTCGCCGTGCACGGCGTCTCGAAGCGCTGCGACGGTACGACCTGGAAGGCCTCGCCCGCGCGGATGCGCTCCTTGATGTCGTCGACGGCGGCCTGGTAGGCCTCGCCGCCCCACCGGGCGGTGTACGGCGGGAGTTCGGAGGGGGGCAGGGCGGCGGGCGTGGTCGGTACGGCCCGGCTGAGGTCGGCCTCCATCGCGTCGAGCCGGGCGAGCGCGTCGGCGTACGCCTCGTCGACGCCCGTGTCGAGGTCGTTGTGGTTGATCGCGTTGGCGATCAGCAGGACCGAGCCGTCCCAGTGGTCGAGCACGGCGAGGTCCGAGGTGAGCAGCATGGTCAGCTCGGGCAGTTCGAGGTCGTCCCGCCCGTGCTCGCCGATCTTCTCCAGGCGGCGTACGACGTCGTACCCGAGGTAGCCGACCATGCCGCCGGTGAACGGCGGCAGACCGCCCGCGAGGTCGCGCGGGGTGTGCAGGGCCTCGACGGTGGTGCGCAGCGCGTCGAGCGGGTCGCCGTCCACGGGTACGCCGACGGGCGGCGTACCGAGCCAGTGCGCCCGGCCGTCGCGGGCGGTGAGGGTGGCGGCGCTGCGCACGCCGACGAAGGAGTACCGGGACCAGGAGCGCCCGTTCTCGGCGGACTCCAGGAGGAAGGTGCCGGGGCGCTCGGCGGCGAGCTTGCGGTAGAGGCCGACCGGGGTGTCGCCGTCCGCGAGCAGCCTGCGGCTGACGGGGATGACACGGCGGTCGACGGCCAGCTTGCGGAAGGTCTCGATGTCCATGGTGTCGGTGGCCTTACTGCGCGAGCGCGAGCGGGAGGACGTCGGAGTCGAAGCAGGTGCGGTCGCCGGTGTGGCACGCGGCGCCGACCTGGTCGACCCGGACCAGCACGGTGTCGGCGTCGCAGTCGAGCGCGACGGACTTGACGTACTGGAAGTGTCCGGAGGTGTCGCCCTTGACCCAGTACTCCTGGCGGCTGCGCGACCAGTACGTGCAGCGGCCGGTGGTGAGGGTCCGGTGGAGCGCCTCGTCGTCCATCCAGCCGAGCATCAGCACCTCACCGGTGTCGTACTGCTGGGCGATGGCCGGTACCAGGCCGTCGGCGCTGCGCTTGAGGCGGGCTGCGACGGCGGGGTCGAGGCGGCTGGGGCGGGGGGAGCCCGGCTGGGGGGTGCCTGGCTGGGGCGTGCTGGTCATGTGCGCCATTGTGCCGCGCCCGCGGGCTCCGGCACGGACGTCGTCCGGTCATTGGACGCGCGGCGCCGTGGTCGTGGCGGGGCATCGGCCGTACGCTGGCCATCATGTCGACCCATGCCAAGCGTGAACGACTCCTTCTCGCAGACCTCCTGGAAGCGACCGGGCCCGACGCCCCGACGCTGTGCGGCGACTGGAAGACCCGCGATCTCGCCGCCCACGTGGTGGTGCGCGAGCGCCGCGCGGACGCCGCGGGCGGGATAATGCTGGGGCCGCTGAAGGCCCGCCTGGAGCGGGTGCAGGCCGAGTTCGCCGCCAAGCCGTACGAGGAACTGATCCAGCTCATCCGTACGGGTCCGCCCCGCATGTCCCTGTACGCCCTCAAACAGATCGACGAGGCCGCCAACACCGTCGAGTTCTACGTCCACGCCGAGGACGTCCGGCGGGCCCAGCCCGACTGGACCCCGCGCGAGCTCGACGCGGTCTTCGCCAACGCCCTGTGGTCGCGGATCGAGAAGACGGCCCGCGTCCTCGGCCGGAAGGCACCGGTGGGGATGGTGCTGCGGCGCCCGGACGGCCAGACGGCGGTGGCGCACCGCGGGACGCCGGTGGTGACGGTCACCGGCGAGCCGGGTGAGCTGGTGCTGTTCGCCTTCGGGCGGCAGGACGTGGCGCGGGTGGAGCTGGAGGGCGACAAGGACGCGATCACCCGTCTCCAGGACGCCAGGCTCGGTATCGCCATGTAGCGGACGACGTCTTCAGCGCGGGAGTTCGGCGCGGCGCAGGTCCCGGACGCAGAGTCCGGCCAGCGCGCCCGCCGCGCACACTCCCGCGCTGACCGCGAAGACCGGCCGAGTGCCCCAGGCGCCGATCGCCACGCCCACGACCGGATAGCAGAGCGGGGCGAGGCCCAGGGCGAAGAGCGTCTGGACCGAGGTGACGCGGCCCAGGTGGGCGGGGGCGCTGTGGGTGCTGGGACGCGGTGGCGGTACGGGCGACGAAGAGCGCCCGGTAGAGCTTCATGCGCAGGGGGTGCCCGAAGGCCTTGAGCGTGCCGAGATCCGTGATCCGGCGCGACTGATTCTCCGACATGCGAGCACGGTAGTGCCCGCCGAGCGGGAAAGCTCCCCGCTCAGCGGGCACATGCGGCCCGCCCGGCACCCGGGGGCACGCCCCGGAGGCAGCTAGCGGACCGGGTGGCCCGCCTCGCGCAAGCTGTCCTTGACCTGGGAGATGCGCAGGTCGCCGAAGTGGAAGACCGACGCCGCCAGCACCGCGTCCGCCCCCGCCGCGATCGCCGGCGGGAAGTGGGCCAGGCGGCCCGCGCCGCCGGAAGCGATCACCGGCACCGTGACGTGCTTGCGCACCGCCGCGATCATCTCCGTGTCGTAGCCGTCCTTGGTGCCGTCCGCGTCCATCGAGTTGAGCAGGATCTCGCCCGCGCCCAGCTCGGCCGCCCGGTGCGCCCACTCGACCGCGTCGATGCCGGCGGACTTGCGGCCGCCGTGCGTGGTGACCTCGAAGGAGCCGGATTCCGTACGGCGTGCGTCGACCGACAGGGCCAGGACCTGGCGGCCGAAGCGCTCCGCGATCTCGCGGATCAGGTCGGGGCGGGCGATCGCGGCGGTGTTGACGCCGACCTTGTCCGCGCCGGCCCGCAGCAGCTTGTCGACGTCCTCGGTGGTGCGTACGCCGCCGCCGACCGTCAGCGGGATGAAGACCTGCTCGGCGGTGCGGCGCACCACGTCGTACGTCGTCTCGCGGTTGCCGGACGACGCCGTGATGTCGAGGAACGTCAGCTCGTCGGCGCCCTCCGCGTCGTACAGCTTGGCCATCTCGACGGGGTCGCCCGCGTCGCGCAGGTTCTGGAAGTTGACGCCCTTGACGACCCGGCCGTTGTCGACGTCCAGGCAGGGAATCACTCGGACCGCGAGGGTCATGACGCGCGACCTCCTCGGTAGGCCTCGATCTCGATCTCGACGACCAGGCTCGGGTCCACGAAGCCCGAGACAATGATCATTGACGCGGCCGGACGGACGTCGTCGAACAGTTCCTTGTGGGCGCGGCCGATGTCGTCCACGTCCCGGGCGTGTGTGAGGTACATGCGGGTGCGCACGACGTCCTCGCGCCCGAGACCGAGCCGCTCCAGCGCGCCGAAGGCGACGCCGAAGGCGGTGACGGTCTGCTGGTACGGCGTACCGGCGTCGATGACGCCGTCCACGACCGACGTGCAGCCCGACACCAGGACCAGCCCGTTCGGCAGTTCCACGGCGCGGGAGTAGCCGAACTGCTCCTCCCACGGGGCGCCGGTCGAGACCCGGCGTACGGAAGCGGAGGAGCCCGAAGGGGATTCCGTCATTCCGAGACCGCCTTCAGCGCCTCTTCCAGCGTGAACGCCTTCGCGTACAGGGCCTTGCCGACGATCGCGCCCTCGACGCCCTGCGGGACGAGCGACGCGATCGCGCGCAGGTCGTCGAGGGAAGAGACGCCGCCGGAGGCGACGACGGGCTTGTCGGTCGCGGCGCAGACGTTCTTCAGGAGCTCCAGGTTCGGGCCCTGGAGCGTGCCGTCCTTGGCGATGTCGGTGACGACGTAGCGTGCGCAGCCCTCGGAGTCGAGGCGGGCCAGCGTCTCGTAGAGGTCGCCGCCGTCGCGGGTCCAGCCGCGGCCGCGCAGGGTCGTGCCGCGTACGTCCAGGCCGACCGCGATCTTGTCGCCGTGCTCGGCGATGACCTTGGCGACCCACTCGGGGGTCTCCAGCGCGGCCGTGCCGAGGTTGACGCGCTTGCAGCCGGTGGCGAGCGCCGCGGCGAGCGAGGCGTCGTCGCGGATGCCGCCGGACAGCTCGACCTTGATGTCCATGGAGCGGGCGACCTCGGCGATCTGCGCCCGGTTGTCGCCGGTGCCGAAGGCCGCGTCGAGGTCGACGAGGTGCAGCCACTCGGCGCCCGCCCGCTGCCAGGCGAGGGCGGCCTGGAGCGGGTCGCCGTACGACGTCTCCGAGCCGGACTCGCCATGGACGAGGCGCACGGCCTGGCCGTCGCGGACGTCGACGGCGGGGAGCAGTTCGAGCTTCTGGGACATCAGAGGGTTCCGATCCAGTTGGTCAGCAGCTGGGCACCGGCGTCGCCGGACTTCTCGGGGTGGAACTGGGTCGCCCACAGCGCGCCGTTCTCGACGGCCGCCACGAAGGGCTCACCGTGCGTGGTCCAGGTGACCCTGGGCGCGCGGATCTTGGGGTTGGTGACTTCCAGGCTCCAGTCGTGCACGGCGTACGAGTGCACGAAGTAGTAGCGCGCGCCGGCGTCGAGGCCGGCGAACAGCTCGCTGTCCGCGGGCGCTTCGACGGTGTTCCAGCCCATGTGCGGGACGACGGGCGCCTGGAGCGGGCCGACCGTGCCGGGCCACTCGTCGAGCCCCTCGGTCTCCACGCCGTGCTCGATGCCGCGCTCGAAGAGGATCTGCATGCCCACGCAGATGCCCATGACCGGGCGGCCGCCGGCGAGCCTGCGGCCGACGATCCAGTCGCCGCGCGCCTCGCGCAGCCCCTTCATGCAGGCGGAGAAGGCTCCGACGCCGGGGACGAGGAGCCCGTCCGCGTTCATGGCCTTGTCGAAGTCGCGGGTGATCTCGACGTCCGCGCCGACGTGGGCCAGCGCCCGCTCGGCGGACCGGACGTTGCCGAAGCCGTAGTCGAAGACGACGACCTTCTTGTTCGTGTCGCTCATTCCCAGAGTCCTTGGATTCGCATGACACCGGCGACCAGGCACATCACGGCGCCGATACCCAGAAGCACGACGAGGCCCTTGGGCAGCTCCTGCTTCCAGAAGGAGTACACGCCGCCGAGCAGGAAGAGCCCGACGACGATCAGGATGGTGGAGAGGCCGGTCACAGCGCGCCCTTGGTCGAGGGGAGGATGCCGGCGGCGCGCGGGTCGTGCTCCGAGGCGTACCGCAGGGCACGGGCCAGGGCCTTGAACTGGCACTCCACGATGTGGTGCGCGTTGCGCCCGTACGGGACGTGCACGTGCAGGGCGATCTGGGCCTGGGCGACGAAGGACTCCAGGATGTGCCGGGTCATCGTCGTGTCGTACTCGCCGATCATCGGCGCCATCTTCTCCGGCTCGGTGTGCACGAGGTACGGGCGGCCGGAGAGGTCCACGGTGACCTGGGCGAGCGACTCGTCCAGCGGGACCGTGCAGTTGCCGAAGCGGTAGATGCCGACCTTGTCGCCGAGCGCCTGCTTGAAGGCGGCGCCGAGTGCGAGGGCGGTGTCCTCGATGGTGTGGTGCGAGTCGATGTGCAGGTCGCCGTCGGTCTTCACGGTGAGGTCGAAGAGGCCGTGGCGGCCGAGCTGGTCGAGCATGTGGTCGTAGAAGCCGACGCCCGTCGACACATCGACCTTGCCGGTGCCGTCGAGGTCGATCTCGACGAGGACCGAGGTCTCCTTGGTGGTGCGCTCGACGCGTCCTACGCGGCTCATGAGCTCTGCTCCTTCTTGAGTTCGCGTACCGCATCGAGGAACGCGTCGTTCTCTTCGGGGGTGCCGGCGGTGACCCGCAGCCAGCCCGGTACACCGTTGTCCCGGACCAGGACTCCGTGGTCGAGGATCCGCTGCCACGCGGCGTGGGAGCCGGCGGCGCCGTCGAACCGGCCGAACTGGACGAAGTTCGCGTCCGAGTCCGTGACCTCGTATCCGATGGCGCGCAACTCGGTGACCAGGCGGTCCCGCTCGGCCTTGAGCTGCTCGACGTACCCCAGCAGCGTATCGGTGTGCTCCAGCGCGGCGAGCGCGGTGGCCTGCGTGACGGACGACAGGTGGTACGGCAGCCGCACCAGCTGTACGGCGTCGACCACGGCGGGGTCGGCCGCGAGGTAGCCCAGGCGCAGACCGGCGGCGCCGAACGCCTTGGACATGGTGCGGGAGAGCACCATGTTCGGCCGGCCCCCGATCAGCGGCAGCAGGGAGGGGTGGTGGCTGAACTCGCCGTACGCCTCGTCGACGACGACCAGGGACGGCTTGGCCGCCTGGGCGGCCTCGTACAGCGCGAGGACGGTGTCCGCGCCGACCGCGGTGCCCGTGGGGTTGTTGGGCGAGGTGATGAAGACGACGTCGGGGCGGTGCTCGGCGATGGCCTTCTCGGCCGCGGCGACGTCGATGGTGAAGTCCTCGTGGCGCGGCCCGGAGATCCAGCCGGTGCCGGTGCCGCGCGAGATGAGGCCGTGCATCGAGTACGACGGCTCGAAGCCGATCGCGGTACGCCCCGGGCCGCCGAAGGTCTGGAGCAGCTGCTGGATGACCTCGTTGGATCCGTTGGCCGCCCAGACATGGGCCATGGCGACCTCGTACCCGGCGGTGCGGGTGAGGTAGCGGGCCAGTTCGGTGCGGAGCTCGACCGCGTCCCGGTCCGGGTAGCGGTTGAGCTCGCGGGCCGCGTCGCGCACGCGCTCGGCGATGCGTTCGACGAGCGCCTCGGGCAGCGGGTACGGGTTCTCGTTGGTGTTGAGGCGTACGGGCACGTCCAGCTGCGGCGCGCCGTACGGGGACTTGCCGCGCAGCTCGTCGCGGATGGGCAGATCGTCGATGCGGACGCTGCGGGTCATTCCGTCGGCACCTTCCATCCGAACCGCGCCTTGAGGGCCGCGCCGTGCGCCGGCAGGTCCTCCGCCTCGGCCAGCGTCACCACGTGGTGCGTGACCTCGGCGAGCGCCTCGCGCGTGTAGTCCACGATGTGGATGCCGCGCAGGAACGACTGGACCGACAGGCCCGACGAGTGGCAGGCGCAGCCGCCGGTCGGCAGGACGTGGTTGGAGCCGGCGCAGTAGTCGCCGAGCGAGACCGGGGCGTACGGGCCGACGAAGATCGCGCCGGCGTTGCGTACGCGCCGGGCGAGCGCGGCGGCGTCGGCGGTCTGGATCTCCAGGTGCTCGGCGCCGTACGCGTCGACGACCTTGAGGCCCTCCTCCATGGAGTCGACCAGGACGATCGAGGACTGCTTGCCGCCCAGCGCCGGAATGATCCGGTCGTCGCTGTGCTTGGTGGCCGCGACCTGCGGCTCCAGCTCCTTGACGACCGCGTCGGCGAGCTCCTCGGAGTCCGTCACCAGCACGGCGGCGGCCAGCGGGTCGTGCTCGGCCTGGCTGATCAGGTCGGCGGCGACGTGCGCCGGGTCGGCGGTGGCGTCGGCGAGGACCGCGATCTCGGTCGGGCCGGCCTCGGTGTCGATGCCGATCAGACCCGTGAAGTAGCGCTTGGCGGCGGCGACCCAGATGTTGCCGGGGCCCGTGACCATGTTGACCGGCGCGCACTCGTCGGTGCCGTACGCGAACATCGCGACGGCCGTGGCGCCGCCCGCGGCGTACACCTCGTCGACGCCGAGCAGCGCGCAGGCCGCCAGGATCGTCGGGTGCGGCAGGCCGCCGAACTCCTTCTGCGCGGGGGAGGCGAGGGCGATGGACTCGACGCCCGCCTCCTGCGCGGGGACCACGTTCATGATCACGGAGGAGGGGTAGACGGAGCGGCCGCCGGGCGCGTAGAGGCCCACCCGCCCGACCGGCACCCACCGCTCGGTGACCGTGCCGCCGGGCACGACCTGGGTAGTGTGCTCGTCGCGGCGCTGCTCGCGGTGGACGATCCTGGCGCGCCGGATCGACTCCTCCAGCGCGGCCCTGACCTTGGGGTCGAGCTGCTCCAGGGCGGTGCTCAGCGCTTCGGCCGGAACCCGTACGCGCTCCAGCTTCACGCCGTCGAACTTCTCCGCGTACTCGATCAGCGCCGCCGTGCCCCGATGATGCACGTCCTCGCAGATGGGCCGCACCTTGTCGAGGGCGGCCTGTACGTCGAATTCGGCACGGGGCAGCAGGTCGCGCAGGTCGGCACCCTCGGGGAGGGCGTCACCGCGCAGATCGATTCGAGAGATCACGCTGCCAATTCTCTCAGACCCCATCCGGCAGCCGAGCCTCCGTATCACTGGCTGATACACGTCTCATGCGTCATTCATGACTACTCGCGTTCAGTCCGTCACCCAGAGGGAAGAACGGCTGTACGAGTCGACGAAAGGGGCGGCCTTGACCGAGCCGCAGCAAGACGTCGAAGCGCCCGACTGGCTCAGTGTCTCCGAAATGGGCATGTGGCAGGCGTTCCGCAACGGCAGTACGTACGACCTCCGCACCCGCAATCCCGTCCTCGACGACCCCCTGTCCACCCGGCCATGGCCCCCGGAGCGCAGCGTCCGCGCCCGTGTCGTCGCGCTGCTGCTGCTCAGCGGACCGCCCGCGCTGCCCGGGCGGGTCGCCGCGCTCAAGCTCGTCGGCGTACAGATCACAGGGACCCTCCAGCTCGCGGGCGGGCGGGTCGAGCCGTACGTCGAAATGAGCAGCTGCCGCTTCGAGAAGGAGGTGCTGCTGCCCGAGTGCCACTTCACCACGCTGCGCATGGTGGGGTGCGCCATCCCCCGGCTGGAGGCGGCCCGGCTGCACACGGAGGGCGATCTGCACCTGCCGCGCTGCAGCGTCCCCGGCGGCATCCGGCTCACCGACGCCCAGATCGGCACGGACCTGCTGATCAACCAGATCGTCGTACGCCAGGACCGCAACGGCCGCTCGATCGCCGCGGACGGTCTGTCCGTCGCCCAGGACCTCCAGGCGGAGATGATCGAGTCGCACGGCGAGTTCAGCCTGCGCGGCGCGAAGGTCGGGGTCTCGCTGAGCCTGCGCGGCAGCCGGCTGCGCAGGCCGTACGGCGTGGAGGGGCGGCGGGCGCTGAACGCTCCGCAGATGACGGTGGAGCGCACGCTCTACATGACGCCGGCGGGGATCGGGCCCCGGGGCGCGGCGCCGGGGACCACTCCGCCGTACGGCATCGGGAACACGCCGGTACGCGGCACCCGCGTGCAGCGGTTCGAGTGCGAGGGCGGGCTGCGGCTGGACGACGGGCGGTTCGGGGACGCCGTGGACTTCGACGGCGCGCGGTTCGTCATGTCGCTCGGGCAGGAACTGTCGATGCGCCGGGTCCAGACGCCCGAGCTGCGGTTCCTGTGCGAGCGGCCGGAGGAGGGGAAGGTGGTGCTGTCCGGGGCGAAGGTCGGCAACCTGGTGGACAAGGCGGACAGCTGGCCGCGGCCGGGCGGGCTCACCATGGGCGGTTTCACGTACGACTGCCTCGTACCGCGCGGGCTGTTCCCGCTCTCGCAGCGGCTGGAGTGGGTGACGGCGGCGACTCCGGAGTACGCCCCCGAACCGTACGAGCGGCTCGCCGCCGTCCTGCGCGGCAGCGGGGAGGACGCCGACGCCCGCGAGGTGCTCCTGGCCAAGCAGCGCCGGCGGCGCGAGACGCTGCCGCTCGCCGGGAAACTGTGGGGCTTCCTCCAGGACTGGACGGTGGCGTACGGCTACCGTCCGGGCCGGGCGGCCGTGTGGATGGCCGTGCTGTGGGCGGCGGGCACGGTGGCGTTCACCCGGCTCGACCCGGATCCGATCAAGCCCGGGGAGCATCCGCAGTGGAACCCCTCCCTCTTCTCGCTCGACCTGCTGCTGCCGGTGATCGATCTGGGGCAGGACGGGCACTGGCTGCTGCGGGGCGGCTGGCAGTGGGCGGCGACCGGACTGATCCTGCTCGGCTGGATCCTGGCGACGACGGTCGCGGCGGGGGCGTCACGGCTGCTGCGGCGCGGCTGACCGGACCGGAACCCGCCCGGCGCACGAGGGCGGGGGCGGCTTCCGGGCCGGGGGCGGGGGCGGAGCCCCGCCCCCGGCCCCGCTTCTTTGCCGTCCCTTGACCTGTAGCCGCACAACCTTTCCGGTCGATGCGAAAGCTTCACAGAACCCTCTGGCGCGGCTCCGACCTGCGGTTTTCAATGGTTCTCACCATGTCATTCCTTCGCGCTCTGACCAGCACCGCGCGCATGATCCGTCACGCCCCGGAGCCCGGCGCCGGCCTGCCGGGCGACGACCAGGTGCTGCTCGACGTTCCCGACGAGCGACTGGGCCCGGCCCTGGTCGCCGCGGCCCTCGGCGACCACGGCCCCGCTGCCGCTCTCCTCGCCGCCACCCGCGAGGGCGCCGAGTGGGAGGACCGCGACCGGTACACGGTCCGCCTCGCCACTTTCGCGCACAGCCGCCAGGACTGGCTCGACAGCTGGCTGGCCGCCGCTCCGCACCACCCCGACGCCCTGCTCGTCAAGGCCGAGCTGTCGGTGCGCAGGCTCTGGGATTCGCCGGCCCGCGCCGAGCGGCTGCGCGACGCGGCCCCGCTGATCGAGGCGGCGGCCGACGCCGCTCCGCGCGATCCGGTGCCGTGGCGTATCGCCCTCGACCACGCGCGCGGCACCCGCGCCGCGCACACCGCCTTCGAGGAACTGTGGGCCCAGGCGGTGAACCGCTCCGCGCACCACTACGGGTGCCACGTCTCCGCGCTCCAGTACCTCTCCGCGCAGTGGTACGGCTCGCACCGCGAGTGCTTCGACTTCGCCGAGCAGGCCGCCGAAGACGCCCTGCCGGGATCGCTGGTGCAGGCGCTGCCCGTACGCGCGGCCTTCGCGCACCTGCTGAGCGGTGCCGGCTCGGCCCGCCCGGCCGCGGTGATCCCGTACGAGCGCGTCGACGCGGCCGCCGACCTGGCGATCGCCCTGTCCGCTGAGTACGCGGCGGGCGACCCGTGGCCGGCCGAGGTCCGCAACCTGCTGGTGTACGTCCTGGCCGCCCGGGGGCGGTGGGCCGAGGCTCTCGAACAGTTCCGGCTGATCGGGCCGTACGTGACCTCGTTCCCCTGGGCGCACCTGAGCGACGACGTGCTGGGCGAGTTCCTGGAACTGCGCGACGCCGCGAGGATCCGGGTGGCCTCGGCGATGCCTTTGCGGCCTCTGCGCAGGACGGCCCGCCGGATCAGGCCCGACGGCCATTACGCTTAGCCGCTGTGACCACCGCTCGCCTGCCCCTCTTCCCGCTGAACTCGGTACTCTTCCCCGGCCTCGTACTGCCGCTGAACGTCTTCGAGGAGCGTTATCGCGCCATGATGCGCGACCTGTCGAAGGGCGCGGGCTCCGGCGGCCCGGCGGACCCCTCCGACGCGTCCGCCTCGTCCTACTCCTCCCCCTCCGAGGAGGAGCCGCGCCGCTTCGTGGTCGTGGCCATCCGCGACGGCCGTGAGGTCGCCGCCACCGCCCCCGGCATGCCGGACGCCACGGCCATGGCCGAGCGGGGCCCCGCCGCGGGCTTCGGCCCGGACCCGATCCAGGCGTTCCACCAGGTGGGCTGCATCGCGGACGCGGCGACGATCCGCGAGCTCGAAGACGGCGGTTACGAGGTGCTGGCCACCGGGACGACCCGCGTCCGGCTCCTCTCCGTCGACGCGAGCGGCCCGTACCTCACCGCCGAGGTGGAGGAACTGCCCGAGGAGCAGGGCGACGACGCGGGCGCGCTGGCCGAGGGTGTGCTGCGGGCGTTCCGCAGCTACCAGAAGCGGCTGGCGGGCGCGCGCGAGCGCTCACTGACCACCGGCGCGGAGCTGCCGGACGAGCCGTCCGTCGTCTCGTACCTGGTCGCCGCCGCGACGGTGCTGGACGTCCCGGCGAGGCAGCGCCTGCTGCAGGCTCCCGACACCGCGACCCGGCTGCGTGAGGAACTGAAGCTCCTGCGCGCCGAGACGGCGGTGATCCGGCACCTGCCCTCGCTGCCGGCCACCGAACTGACCAGGAAACCCACCAGCCCCAACTGATCCGGAGGCAGAGCCGCAGTGGCCAAGAAGAAGCAGCAGTCCGCAGGCACGCCCGCGACGGTCGCCCTGGTGACTGCGGGCACGGCGTACACCCTCCACGCGTACGAGCACGACCCCGCGGCCCCCTCGTACGGCGAGGAGGCGGCGCAGGCGATGGGTGTTTCTCCGGACCGCGTCTTCAAGACCCTGGTGGCCGACATCGACGGCACCTTGACGGTGGCGGTCGTCCCGGTGGCGGGCTCCCTCGACCTCAAGGCACTGGCGGCGGCGGTCGGCGGAAAGCGCGCGGCGATGGCGGACCCGGCGGCCGCGGAACGCACCACGGGGTACGTCCGCGGCGGCATCTCCCCGCTGGGGCAGCGCAAGAGGCTCCGCACGGTCCTGGACGCCTCGGCCTCGTCGTACGAGACGGTGTGCGTCTCGGCGGGCCGCCGCGGCCTGGAGGTCGAGCTGTCCCCGGCGGACCTGGCGGCGCTGACGGACGCGGTGATCGCCCCGATCGGCCGCGCGTAACCCGGCCGGCCTGCGGACTCGTGGCGGGCCCGCCGGTTGCGCACCGGCGCCGGCGGCGGCTTCAGGTGCGCGTGCCGTCCCCGGCGTCCGGTCCCGGACCCGGTACGTCCGGACCCGGTACGTCCGGGCCCGGATCCGGTACGGGCCCCGGATCCCCGTACGCCGTCCCCCACTCCGGTTCCGGGTCCCGCGGCCCGAAGAGCGCCGTCAGCGCCAGGTGGACGAGCATCGCGGCCATGGGCCACGCCAGCAGCGCCCCCTTCGCCCCGAGCTTGAGCGGCGCGTCGAACGCGACGCCCTGCCCGACCTCCCGCGCCCGCGCGACCACGTCGTCCGTCGGCCCGAACCAGACGCCGACGCCCCACGCCAGCAGGGAGCCGAGCAGCCCGCCCAGCGCCAGCCCCACCACCAGCGGGATGCCGCCGCGCCGGTTGAACCAGAAGACCAGGGCCGCGCTGACCGCGCCGAACGCGAGCGCCAGCAGCACGAACGTGCCGTCCGCGGCCACCGCTTCCTCGCTCTCGGTGTCCTTGAGGAAGACGGCCTTGTCGGTGGAGACGAGCGGCACGCGCGGCGCCAGCCACAGCCACAGCAGCCCCAGCGCGACGCCCAGGACCGTCAGCGCCAGGACCACCGCGAAGGCCCTGACCACCTCCGCGGACAGACTGGTGTCCTGCTCGCCGCCCCCGCCGCCGTCCCCGTCCGCCTCCGTGGCGGTCACGGCGTCGGGGCCGTGGCCGTGGCGGGGCCAGGACGGAAGTTGAGCGGCGGCCTTGGCGTCGGACTTCTGCCAGGGATCGTTCGGCGGCTGCCGGTGAGGCGGCGTCAGAGGAGCGGTCACCCTGCCATCGTGCCAGGCGCCCCGGGCCCACGCCTCATCGGACCGCTGCCGGCCGTCTAACGGACCGCTGCCCGCCGGTACGCCCAGGTGGCGACCGCCAGCGAGACGACCCCGACGGCCGCGCACACCGCCAGATCGAGCGCCACGGCGGGCCAGTCGGGGTGCGCGTCGAAGGTCCGCGCGAAAGCCTCGACGCCGTACGTCGAGGGCAGCAGGTCCCGGGCGTACGAAATCGGCGCGGGCAGCCGGTCCGCGGGCAGCACGCCCAGCAGCAGGGCCGCGGACATGCCCAGCTGTCCGAGCAGCGTCGCGAGTTCCTGCCGCGGCGCGAGCAGCCCCAGCGCCGCGCCCAGCCCGGCGAGCGCGGCCCCCGCCAGCGGAATCACCGCGGCCAGGACCCACAGATGCGTGAGCGGCAGCTGGAAGAGCGTGCAGCCGACGACGGCCGTGACGAACGTGCCGGGCACGGTGAAGGAGGCGTACGCGGCAGCCGTACCCAGCACCACCGCGGCGGGCGGCACCGGCAGCGTGGCGTAGTGGTCGAGGCCGCCGCTCGCCCGCAGCTGCCCGAAGTACTGGGCGAGCAGGTTCAGTGCGACAAAGGCGACCACGAGCACGCTCGACCCGGCGACGACCGCCCGTGCCTCGCCGCCCCCGTCGACGACCCCGCGCATCAGGACCATGATCCCGACGGACTGGAACGTCGCCACGAACAGCAGCGGGATGCGCGCCACCCGCGCCCGGGACAGCTGCGCACGGTAGACGGCGGCGAGCGACGGCAGCAGCCGGGCGCGGGGCGCGAGCGGCGCGGGCCCCCGGCCGGTCATGCCGGCGGCCGCTCCTCCCGCTTCCCCCGCTTCTTTCGCCACTTTGATCCGCGTCTGCGCGGAACGGGTCTCCGCGGGCACGACACTCACGCCTTGACCAGCCCTTTCGTACGTCCGCCGAGTGCCAGGTACACGTCTTCGAGGCTCGGCGTCGCCAGCGTGAAGTCGTCGAGCGCGGCGAAGGCCGCGCCACCGGTCACGGCGGCCACAGCCGCCCGGGCCTCGTCGGGAGCCAGCCGCAGCACCCAGCGCCGCCCGGACTCCTGCGCGGATTCGCGCAGCGCCGCGACCTCGGGCACGTCCAGCGGCGCCCGCTCCCGCCACACGAGGTCGAGGCGCACCTCACCGGCGACGCGCGCCTTGAGCCCGGCGGGGGTGTCGCACGCGATCACCCGGCCGCTCTCCAGCACCGCGACCCGGTCCAGGACGGTCTCGGCCTCGATCACGTTGTGGGTGACGAGCAGGACGGTCGCGCCGTTCTGCTCCCGCCGCCGGTCGACCGCCGCCCACACCGCGCGCCGCGCGACGGGGTCCATGCCGGTGGTCGGTTCGTCCAGTACGAGCACGGGCCGCTCGCCCACCAGCGCGGCGGCGAAGCAGGCGAGCCGCCGCTGTCCGCCGGACAGCTTCTTGAGCGGACGCCCGGCGATCTCGTCCAGTCCGAGCTCTTCGAGCACGTCGTCCCGCTCGGCCCGCGCGGCCCGCGCCGTGAGCCCGCGCAGGCGTCCGGTCGTCTCGGCGGCGAGGGACACGGTCAGTTCGTCCAGCGCGGTGGATTCCTGGCCGAGGTACCCGACGAGCCGCGAGGCCCGCTCGGGGTGGCGCACGAGGTCGTGCCCCAGCAGCTCGACGCTTCCGGAGTCCGGTCGCATGAGACCGGTCAGCTGGCGTACGAGAGTGGATTTACCGGCGCCGTTGGGCCCGAGCAGCCCGAAGATCTCGCCGCGCCGTACGTCGAGGGAGATCCCGTCCGTGGCCCGTACGGCCGGTGTCGCGGGAGTCCCGCGCCGGCCCCGGGCGGCGGGATACGTCTTGACCAGATCCCGCACGGCACACACGACTCCCGTGCCGCGTCCCGCCTGCGCTGTGCCCGTACTCACGAGGGACGAGCCTACGGGGTTCCCGGTCCGGCACCGGCGCCGGGGCGGCGGAGGCGCGGCGGAGCGGGCGCGGGGAACGGCCCTCCTTCCCCCTGCCCGCCGCCGCGCTACTCCCCCGCCGTCGCGTGCTCGGCCGCAGCCCGTACGTCGATCTCGCGCCAGAAGCCCGCCCTGATCGCGTACCGGTCGTGCTCGTCGATCTGGTCGTCCTTGTGTGCCAGCAGCCCGAACCGCGCCGCGTACCGCAGCAGCTCACCGTCGATGCGGTGCGGGATCCTCGGGTACATCGTCGAGAGCTTCTGGGTGTGGCCCGGATCCGGCAGCCGCTCCATCCACCGCCGGGCGAAGACCTGCCCGACCTCGAAGGGGTCGCCGCCGACCGTGGTGATGTCCTCCTCGCGGTCCGCCCAGCGCTGCTCCGCGCTGGTCAGCTGGGCCAGCGTCGGCAGTGAGGCGGTCTCGGCCGGCTCACCGAGAGGGCTGCCGCCGGGGCGCTCCGCCCAGCCCTTGTCGGACGACCAGCGCAGGGTCGCCCCGGCGGTGCCGGCCGTCGTCCCGTTCGCCGTCCCGGTCCCGGCCGAATGCTGCGCCGCCTGCGCGCCGGGACCGCGCAGGCTCGCGAGGTCCTTCGGGGTCGGCACGACCCTGGCGCCGTGCGGCGGATGCGCCTCGCCGGACCCGTTCGCGGCGGAAGTGCACGCGGGGGCCGACGAGGAGGCGGGACTCGCGGCCGGGGACCCGTTGCGTACGGCCGTGCCCGTACCCGGCCCTGCTTCTCCGTCCGGTGCTTCGGTCCGCGCCTGCGCCTGGGCCTGCGCCGCCCGCTCCGCCGAGGCGGCGAGCGCCGACTCCGGCAGCGGGGCCGACAGGATCGCGGCGATCTCCGGCCGCGGCACCGGCGGCGGCGCGCAGATCCCGGTGAGGTCCTTGGCCCGTACGGCCTTGGTGATCCACACCCGGTCCAGCACGCGCCGTTCGTCGGCCTCGGCGACCAGGTCCTCGGACTGGTTGTAGTCCCCGTCGGCGGCCTGCACCGCCCACAGGTGGACCGCTACACCGTGTTCCTTGGCGGACATCAGTCCCGGTAGCAGATCACCGTCCCCGGTCACCAGCACGATGTCCGAGCAGGCGCGGTTTCTGGCCAGTTCGGTCAGCTCCGCGTGCATCGCCGCGTCGACGCCCTTCTGCGCCCAGCGCCCGTCGCTGCGGGTCAGCGCCCCGAGCCTGACCGTCACGCGCGGCATGACCCGCAGCCGCCGGTGCTCGGGCTGCGGTACGCGGTCGGGGGCGCCGTCGAACCAGTAGATGCGGAGCAGCGGCTGCTGGGTGTCCGCTTCGGCACGTTCTCGCAGGCCCTGGATGAGGGCCGTGTGATCCACCGTGATGCGGGATCGGGCCGGTTCTCCGGCGAGCAGGCTCGCGGCGGCGCCCAGCAGGTAGCCGGCGTCCACCAGGACGACGCAGCGGTCCACGCGTTCCACCCTCTTTCGGGAACCTCGGGATCGGAAGGTGCTTCGGGAGTGCTTCGGGCTTCCTTCGAGTCTGCCCGACTACGTGAGGGTTAACGGCGGGAACTCGATCATCGGCGTGGCGGATAACGAAGTTGTTCCGCGCCGATCTCAATTACGCACAGTAATGATCCAAAATGCGGGCTTTGTCGGCCTGTGTGAATCTGGTCCCGGCCCTGGCCCCCAGAACCCCCGCAGGAGGCAGCACCATGGCCAAGAACAAGAACCGCAAGCAGGGTTCCCCGCAGGACCGTGCGTCCGCCGTGATACGTGGAACCGACCAGGCGAAGGACAGCGCCTTCGAATCCCACATCCAGCAGCATTCGCACGCCCAGGGCAGCCCTGCCGATGTTGCCCGTAAGCACCAGCGGCGTTTCGGCCACAACTGACGCACGCCACGCGGAGACAGAAGGGGCGCCCCCGTGACGACGGGGGCGCCCCTTCTGCGTGTGCTTCTGCCGGCGCGCGCTTTCTGCGTGTGCTTCTGCCGGCGCGTGCTCTTGGTCCTCGGCCGCTCCGGCCGGTCATCCCGCCAGACAGGACGGCCCGAGCAGCACCTTCAGATCGCCGAAGAGCGCCGGGTCCGGCTGGACCCGGTGCCGGTCGAGCCGCAGCACCGTCGTCTTGCGGGCCCCCTGGAGCTTGATCCGGACCTCCGTGTTGCCCCGGTGGTGCTTGAGGATCTCGCCGAGCTTGGTCACCATCGGCGGCGTGACCTTCACCGTCGGGATGGTGAGGACCACGGGAGCGTTCGTCCCCGCCGAGGACACGTCCGGGACCATCAGCTCCATGGCGACGAGCCGGGGGACGTCCTCGCGCTTGTCGAGGCGGCCCTTGACGAAGACCACGGTGTCCTCGACGAGCTGGGTCGAGACGAGCTGGTACGTCGCCGGGAAGAACATGCACTCGATGGAGCCGGCCAGGTCCTCGACGGTCGCGATCGCCCAGGCGTTGCCCTGCTTGGTCATCTTGCGCTGGAGGCCGGAGATGATGCCGCCGACGGTGACGATCGCGCCGTCGGAGTGCTCGCCGCCGGTGAGCTGGGAGATCGAGGCGTCGGCCTTGTCCGACAGGACGTGCTCAAGTCCGAAGAGCGGGTGGTCGGAGACGTACAGGCCGAGCATTTCGCGCTCCTGCGCCAGCAGGTACGACTTCTCCCACTCCACGTCGGAGAACTCCACGTCGAGCCCGAAGCCCGGCTCGTCGCTGTCCTCCTCGCCCATGCCGCCGAAGAGGTCGAACTGGCCCTCGGCCTCCTTGCGCTTGACCTGCACCACGTTGTCGATCATCGGCTCGTGGTGCGCGACGAGGCCCTTGCGGGTGTGGCCCATCTCGTCGAAGGCGCCGGCCTTGATGAGCGATTCGACGGTCCGCTTGTTGCAGACGACCGCCTCGACCTTGTCGAGGAAGTCCGGGAAGGAGGAGTACTTCCCCTTCGCCTTGCGGCACCTGATGATCGAGTCCACGACGTTCTGCCCGACGTTGCGGATCGCGGTCAGGCCGAAGAGGATCACGTCGTCGCCCTGCGCGGCGAAGTTCGACTGGGACTCGTTCACATTGGGCGGCAGCACCTTGATGCCCATGCGCCGGCACTCGTTCAGATAGACGGCCGACTTGTCCTTGTCGTCCTTGACCGAGGTCAGCAGCGCCGCCATGTACTCGGCGGGGTAGTTCGCCTTGAGGTACGCCGTCCAGTAGGTGACCAGGCCGTACGCCGAGGAGTGCGCCTTGTTGAACGCGTATCCGGCGAAGGGGACCAGCACGTCCCACAGCGCCTGGATCGCCGCGTCGGAGTACCCCTTCTTCTTCGCGCCCGCCTGGAAGAGCACGAAGTTCTTCTGGAGCTCGTCGGGCTTCTTCTTGCCCATCACGCGGCGCAGGATGTCGGCTTCGCCGAGCGAGTAGCCGGCGATGATCTGCGCGGCCTTCTGCACCTGCTCCTGGTAGACGATCAGGCCGTAGGTGACGCCGAGGACCTCCTTGAGGGGCTCCTCCAGCTCCGGGTGGATCGGCGTGATCTCCTGCTGGCCGTTCTTGCGCAGCGCGTAGTTCGTGTGCGAGTTCATGCCCATCGGGCCCGGCCGGTACAGGGCCGAGACGGCGGAAATGTCCTCGAAGTTGTCGGGCTTCATCAGCCGCAGCAGGGACCGCATGGGGCCGCCGTCGAACTGGAAGACGCCGAGCGTGTCACCGCGGCAGAGCAGTTCGTACGTCGTGGGGTCGTCCAGCGGGAGGGAGAGCAGCTCCAGGTCGATGCCCTTGTTGGACTTCACCATCTTGACGGCGTCGTCCATGATCGTGAGGTTGCGCAGGCCGAGGAAGTCCATCTTCAGCAGGCCGAGCGACTCGCAGCTCGGGTAGTCCCACTGCGTGATCGTCACGCCGTCCGTGTGGCGCACCCAGACGGGCACGTGGTCGGTGATCGTCTCGCTGGACATGATCACGCCGGCCGCGTGCACACCCATCTGCCGGACCAGGCCCTCGACGCCCTTGGCGGTGTCGATGACCTTCTTGACGTCCGGCTCGTTCTCGTACATCGACCGGATCTCGCCCGCCTCGCTGTAGCGCGGGTGCTTGGGGTCGGTGATGCCGTTGAGGTCGATGCCCTTGCCGAGGACGTCGGCGGGCATGGCCTTGGTGAGCCGGTCGCCCATCGCGTACGGGTAGCCGAGGACGCGCGCGGAGTCCTTGATCGCGTTCTTGGCCTTGATCTTTCCGTACGTGCCGATCATGGCGACCTTGTCGGCGCCGTACTTCTCGGTGACGTACCTGATCACCTCGCCGCGCCTGCGCTCGTCGAAGTCGATGTCGACGTCGGGCATGGAGATGCGCTCGGGGTTGAGGAACCGCTCGAAGATCAGGCCGTGCTCGATCGGGTCGAGGTCGGTGATGCCCATGGCGTACGCGACGATCGAACCGGCCGCGGAGCCCCGGCCGGGGCCGACCGCGATGCCGTTGTTCTTGGCCCACATGATGAAGTCGGCGACCACGAGGAAGTACGCCGGGAAGCCCATGTCGATGATGATCTTCATCTCGTACTCGACCTGCTTGAGCCGGTCGTCCGGGATGCCGTTCGGGTACCGCCGGGCCATGCCGCGCATGGTCTCCTCGCGGAACCACGTCACCTCGGTGTAGCCCTCGGGCACGTCGAACTTGGGCATCAGGTTCCGCTCCTGGAACCAGCCCTCGGTGTCGATCTGCTGGGCGACCAGGAGGGTGTTGGCGCAGCCTTCCTGCCAGGCGTCGGAGGAGTCGACGGCGTACATCTCGTCGGTCGACTTCAGGTAGTAGCCGGTGCCGTCGAAGCGGAAGCGGTCCGGGTCGGAGAGGTTCTTGCCGGTCTGGATGCACAGCAGCGCGTCGTGCGCGCCCGCCTCGTGGGCGTAGGTGTAGTGCGAGTCGTTGGTGACCAGCGGCGGGATGTTCAGCTTCTTGCCGATCTCCAGCAGCCCGTCCCGGACCCGGCGCTCGATCTCGATGCCGTGGTCCATCAGCTCCAGGAAGTACTTGCCCTCGCCGAAGATGTCCTTGTAGTCCGAGGCGGCCTGGACCGCCTCGTCGAACTGACCGAGCCGCAGCCGCGTCTGCACCTCGCCCGAGGGACACCCGGTGGAGGCGATGAGGCCCTCCGACCACTGGGAGATGGTCTCCTTGTCCATCCGGGGCCACTTCGTCAGCCAGCCCTCGGCGTACGCGTCGGAGGACAGCCGGAAGAGGTTGTGCAGGCCGGTCTTGTTCGCCGCCCAGATCGTCTTGTGCGTGTAACCACCGGAACCGGACACGTCGTCGCGCTTCTGGTGCGGCTGGCCCCACTGGATGCGCCGTTTGTTGCGCCGCGACTCGGGGGCGACGTACGCCTCGATGCCGATGATCGGCGTCACCCCCGCCTTCTTCGCCGAATGGAAGAAGTCGTACGCCCCGTGCAGGTTGCCGTGGTCGGTCATCGCGATGTGCGACATGCCCATCTCGTTGCACGCCTCGAACATGTCCTTGAGCCGCGCGGCACCGTCCAGCAGGGAGTACTGGGTGTGGACGTGGAGGTGCGTAAAGGGCGGCTTGGTCACGGCGGAGGCCTCCGGCAAAACGGTCGGTGACAGGTCGGGGGGACAGCTTGGAAGTCTACGTCGGCCCACTGACAACGAGCGGGCACTCACGAGTACGGTCGGGCGTTGAAAACAGGGAAAGCCCTGTCCCATTTGTCAAGAACGTCATGCACCAGGAGGCAACCGGCGATGTCGGTCCAGCAGACAGACGCCGCTCAGCGCGGCGAGCAGATCCTCGCCGTCTTCGACACCGCGTTCGGCAGACTTCTGGCCGCCGACCCGGCCGCCTTCCGGGTCAAGTTCCGCAAGATGGCCGCCTCCGCCTTCGCCTTCTACCGGGGCGCGGCGTCCCTGTTCTACGCCGACCTGGAGCGCGAGCAGCACGGCGGGCCGTACCTGGACGAGCGCACCGGGCGGGTGTGGATCCACGGCGATCTGCACGCCGAGAACTTCGGCACGTACATGGACTCCCAGGGCCGCCTGATCTTCAACGTCAACGACTTCGACGAGGCGTACGTCGGCCCCTTCACCTGGGACCTCAAGCGCTTCGTCGCCTCCGTCGCGCTCATCGGCTACACCAAGGCCCTCGGCGACGAGCAGATCACCGAGCTGGTGCGGACGTACGCCGCCGCCTACCGCGAGCGCATCCGCGCCCTGGCCACCGGCGCCAAGAACGACGAGGTGCCGCCCTTCACGCTGGACACGGCCGAGGGCCCGCTGCTCGGCGCGCTGCGCTCCGCCCGCTCGCTGACCCGCTTCGGGCTGCTCGACTCGATGACCGAGATCCGCGACTTCGAACGCCGCTTCTCGTCGGACGGCGGCTCCATCGACCTCGACGCCGCCACCCGCTACAAGGTCCTGGCGGCCTTCGACGGCTACCTGGAGACGCTGCCCGAGTCCAGCCTGACCCGCCCCGACTCCTACCGCGTGAAGGACGTCGTCGGGCGGCGCGGCATCGGCATCGGGTCGGCGGGCCTGCCCTCGTACAACATCCTGCTCGAAGGCAACAGCGACGCGCTGGAGAACGACGTCGTGATCTACATGAAGCAGGCGCAGACCCCGGCGGTCTCCCGGCACATCACCGACGGCGCCGTCCGCGACTACTTCCAGCACGAGGGCCACCGCACGGTGATCTCGCAGCGCGCCCTCCAGGCGCACGCGGACCCGTGGCTGGGCTGGACGGAGCTGGACGGGACGGGGCAGCTGGTCGCGGAGGTGTCGCCGTACGCCGTGGACCTCGACTGGTCGGACATCGACGACCTGGACGAGATCGCCGCGGTCGTCGCCGACCTCGGCAGGGCCACCGCCACGATGCACGCGGCGGCGGACGACGAGAGCGGCCACTCGCTGGTGCCGTTCTCCACGGAGCGGGCGATCGACGCGGCGATCGCGGGCGACGAGGAGAACTTCGCAGACCTGCTGGTGGACTTCGCGCACTCCTACGGGGCGCGGGCCCGGGCCGACCACCAGATCTTCGTCGACCTGTTCCGCAACGGCCGGATCCCCGGCCTCTGACCGGCAGGCCGGCCGGGCTTTAGGGACCTCTTACGGGAAGCCGTGGCAAACTCACGTTCCATGGACGTATCCGGGACGCAGCTGAGAGCGGCGCGCGCGGCGCTTTTCACCGCGCTCGTCGTCACGCTCTCCGTCGCGTCCCATGTGCTGCTCTCCCGGGTCCCGCTGCCCCTGACCGCGGTGGCCGGGATCGCGGCCGGTGTGTTCGCCGTCGCGTACGCGCTGGCGGGCCGGGAGCGCGGCTTCGGCGCCATCGCCGGCCTGCTCGTCCCGCTGGAGCTGGCCGCCGACACCGTCTTCACCACCGGACAGCACCTCTGTTACGGACCCGCGGGCGGCCCGGTGACGGGCTCCCTGCGCTCCGTCGGATTCGACGTGCTGTGCGGCGGGGGCGCCGGCACCGGCCTGGGTGCCCCGCTCGTACCGGCCTCGGGCTCCCGCGAGAGCGCCGCCGCCCTCCTCGGCTCCCCCGGCCCGGCCCTCCCCTGGCTGCTGCTCGCCGCCCACGTCACGGTGGGGCTGCTCGCCGCGGCCTGGCTGCGGCGCGGCGAGGCGGCGCTCGCCGGTCTGGTGGGGACCCTGGCCGCGTTCACCTTCCGGCCGCTGCTGATCGCCGCCGCCGTGACCGTCGCGGCCCACCGGTCCGTACGGCGCACGGTGCGGCCCGCCCACCGGGTCCGTACCGCCTTCCACGGCCGTCTGTTCGCGCACTCCGTGGGACGGAGGGGACCGCCGCGCTCGGCACGCGTCTTCGCCTGAGCCCAGCAGCCCCTCCCCCCTCTTCACCTACGGAGAACACGACCATGAGTGCACGCAACCACCAGGCCAACAAGGCGGCGGCCCGCGAGCGACTGCGCGCCGAGCGCGAGCGCCAGGCCAAGAAGGACAGGACGCGCCGTCAGGCGATCGTCGCCCTTTCGATCGTCGGCGTCCTCGCGGTGGCCGGCGGCATCAGCTACGCCGTCATGCAGGCGAACAAGCCCTCCCAGTGGGAGGCCGCCAAGAACGAGACGCAGGTCACCGCGCCCGCGAACACCGAGGGCAAGGACGGCACGAGCGTCGTCGTCGGCAAGAAGGACGCCGAGAAGACCCTGGAGCTGTACGAGGACGCGCGCTGCCCGATCTGCGCGACCTTCGAGCAGGCGAACGGCGAGACGATCGAGAAGGACGTCGCCGCCGGCAAGTACAAGCTCAAGTACGTCGGCGCCACCTTCCTCGACAACAGCGACAACGGCGAGGGCTCGAAGAACGCGCTGAGCGCGCTGGGCGCCGCGCTCGACGTCAGCCCCGAGGCGTTCCTGGAGTACAAGGGCGCGCTCTACTCCCAGAAGAACCACCCGGCGGAGCAGGACGACAAGTTCGCCGAGGACGACTACCTGATCAAGGTGGCCGACGGGGTGGACGCGCTCAAGGGCAACAAGGAGTTCCAGCGGAACGTGCAGGACGGCACCTTCGACGCCTGGGCGCTGAAGATGTCGGCCGTCTTCGACAAGAGCGGTGTGCAGGGCACCCCGACGCTCAAGATGGACGGCAAGAAGCTCACCGGGTCGGACGGCCAGAGCACGCCCATGGCGCCGGAGGAGTTCAAGTCCGCGATCGACAAGGCCCTCAAGGCGTAGCCGCCGCACGGTATTTCACCCAAGGGTGGGCGAACGTTCTTGCGTTTGCCCGCCCTTGAGTCGTACTGATCAGTAATGTACGGCTGTGACCAGCCGATTCGTTTCATCTCCCAGCCGCCGTACGGTCGTCAGGGCCGCCGCCGCCACCGCCGTCGCCGTCCCCGTCGCCGCCGGTACGAGTGCCTCGGCCGCCGCCGACGCCACCGACGTACAGAGCCCCGCGTTCCTCCACGGAGTCGCCTCCGGTGACCCGCTGCCCGACGGCGTACTGCTGTGGACCCGGGTGACCCCCGCCCCTGAGGCCACGCCGGGCTCCGGCAAGGGCCCCGACGTGGTGGTGCGTTGGGAAGTGGCCGAGGACAAGGGGTTCTCGGCGACCGTCGCCCGGGGTACGACGACCGCCGGGGCGGCGACCGACCACACCGTCAAGGTCGACGTAAGGGGCCTGCGCCCGGCCACCGCCTATTACTTCCGCTTCACCGCGGGCGACGCGGTGTCCCCCGCCGCCCGCACCAGGACCGCTCCCGCCGCCGACACCGCCACGCCCGGCGTGCGCTTCGGCGTGGTCTCCTGCGCCAACTGGGAGTCGGGTTACTTCGCGGCGTACCGGCATCTCGCCGCCCGCGCCGACCTGGACGCGGTCCTCCATCTCGGCGACTACCTCTACGAGTACGCCTCGGGCGGCTACCCGGCGCCCCCGTACACCGTGCGACAGCACCAGCCGGCCCACGAGATCCTCACGCTCGCCGACTACCGCGCCCGCCACGGCCACTACAAGACCGACGCCGACCTCCAGGCCCTGCACGCCGCGCACCCGGTCATAGCCATCTGGGACGACCACGAGTTCGCCAACGACGCCTGGTCGGGCGGTGCGGAGAACCACACGCCGGGCGCGGAGGGCGAGTGGGCCGCGCGCGTGGCGGCCGCCAAGCAGGCGTACTTCGAGTGGATGCCGGTCCGCGCCTCCACCGAGGGCACCGTCTACCGCCGGCTGCGCTTCGGCAAGCTGGCCGATCTGCACCTGCTCGACCTGAGGTCGTTCCGCTCCCAGCAGGCGAAGACCGGCAGCGGCGCGGTGGACGCCCCGGAGCGGACGGTGACGGGCCGCGCCCAGCTGGACTGGCTCAAGGCGGGGCTCGCCTCCTCCGACGCCGTCTGGAAGCTGGTCGGTACGTCGGTGATGATCTCGCCGGTGGCCTTCGGCTCCGTACCGGCCCATCTGCTCGCGCCGCTGGCCGGCCTCCTCGGTCTGCCCGAGGAGGGGCTCGCGGTCAACGTCGACCAGTGGGACGGCTACACCGACGACCGCAAGGAGCTGATCGCCCACCTCCGGGACCGGGCGATCGGGAACACGGTCTTCCTGACCGGCGACATCCACATGGCGTGGGCCAATGACGTGCCGGTCAAGGCGGCGACGTACCCGCTGTCGCGGTCGGCGGCGACCGAGTTCGTGGTCACCTCGGTCTCCTCCGACAACCTCGACGACATCCTGCACGTCGCGCCGCAGACCGTCTCGCTGGTCGCGGCCTCGGCGGTGAGGGCCGCCAACCGCCATGTGAAGTGGCTGGACATGGACTCCCACGGCTACGGCGTCCTCGACGTCACGGACGAGCGCTCGCAGATGGACTACTACATCGTCTCCGACAAGAGGCGGCAGGACGCGACAGCGCGGTGGGCGCGCTCGTACCGCACCCTCAGCGGAACGCAGAAGGTCGAGCGGGTGAACCAGCCGGTCCGCTGACCGTCGAATTCCAGCCATCGCGCGGCCCGTTACGGGCAGATCACACCAGGAGGCGGGTGGCGTAAATCCGCCGTCCGAATGCGGACACACCACCCGCCTTGGTAGCGCCAGGACTTACCTGCGCATCTCAAAGTCTGGACCAGACCGAAAGCTTTCGTCCTGTTGCCCCAATTGACCTGAGGATCGATTGGGCTTGATCGATCCTCATCAAGATCTGACATGCACACATAACCTCCGGGCAGCGGCGGGGAACCCACCCCCGCCCACCCCCGCGAGGAGTCAACATGCGTGCTCTTGCTCGTATATCCCCCCTTCTGCGCAAGCGGTTCATCGGTACGGCGTTGATGGCCGGAACCCTGGCCCTGTCCACCCTTTCCGCGCCCGCCGGGACCGCCGTCGCCAAGGCCCCCGCCGAGACCGCCGCCGAGAAGTGCGTCGATGAGCCCCACACGAGCGCCGCCCGCAAGGCGCGCCCCTCCGGCGACCCGCACGCCCACGAGCCCAACGAGGTGACCGCGTCCAAGGCCAAGGCCATGGACGCGGACCTGCGCAAGAGACTCGACAAGCTGCGCACGTCGGGCACCACCGGCAGGGGCTTCTCCGCCACCGCCGTGACCACCATCCCGGTGTACTTCCACGTCGTGCACAGCGGAGCCGCCGGCAAGCTCACGGCGACCGACATCAACAACCAGATGGCGGTCCTCAACTCGGCCTTCGGCGGCCAGGGCACCGGCAACGTCAACTCCAACTTCCAGTTCACGCTGGCCGGTACGGACTACACGGACAACGCCTCCTGGTACAACCTGGCGTCCGGCTCGACCGCCGAGAAGGAGATGAAGGCCGCCCTGCGCCAGGGCGGCGCGGGCGCGCTCAACTTCTACACCGCCAACCTCAGCGACGGCCTGCTCGGCTGGGCGACCTTCCCGAGCTCGTACAGGTCCAACCCGACGATGGACGGCGTCGTCGTCCTCGACAGCTCGCTCCCGGGCGGCAGCGCCGCCAACTACAACGAGGGCGACACCGCCACCCACGAGGTCGGCCACTGGATGGGGCTGTACCACACCTTCCAGGGCGGCTGCAACGGCAACGGCGACTACGTCACCGACACCCCGGCCGAGAAGAGCGCCGCGTACCAGTGCCCGACCGGCCGTGACTCCTGCGCCAGCAAGACCGGCGTCGACCCGGTCCACAACTTCATGGACTACACGTACGACAACTGCATGTACCAGTTCACCGCGGGCCAGACCGCGCGGATGACCGACAACTGGACCGCCTACCGCGCCGGCTGACCACCCGGCCCCCTGCCCTGACGCCGCGAGCGGGCCGGGGGCCGCCGGGAACCTCTCAGGCGGCGCGCACCGGGCACGAAGTGCTCCCGGCCCGCGCGCCGCCCACGCGGCCGGACGCACCTGTGCCGTCCGCCGGTGGGTGCCCCGACAGGACGCCGCACCCGCCCGAGACCGCCGGACCACCGGACCACCGGACCGCTAGAGCGTCGCCAGGAACCCGGCCGCGACCTTCCACGTCTGCTGGGCGGCCCCCGCGTCGTAGTCCGGCAGATCCGGGTCGGTGTAGAGGTGCCCGGCCCCGGGATAGCGGTAGATCTCCACATCCGCGCCGGTCCGCCGCATCCGCAGGTACCAGGCGTTCAGCCAGTCGTCCGACTCGAACGGGTCCGGGTCCGCGACATGCAGCTGCACGGGCAGGTCGGGCGCCGAAGCGTCGTCCGCGATGTCCGAGGTTCCGTGCAGAAGCAGCAGGCCACGGGCCTTCTCGTCGCCGAGCGCCAGGTTCTGCGCGACGGATCCGCCGAAGGAGAAACCGGCGTAGACCAGACCCTTCTCGGAGTGCGGGGCAGCGGCGAGGACGGCGCGCCGCAGCAGCTCGTCCCGGCCGATGCCGTCCTTGACCGCCATCCCCTCCTCCACGGTCTCGGCGGTTTGGCCCTCGAAGAGGTCGGGCACGTGCACCTGGTGCCCGGCGGCACGAAGTCGCTCTGCTGCGGCGTGCACCGCCGGGCGCAGACCGTAGACGGAGTGGAAAAGCATGATGTCCATCCCGCCATCCTCCCACTGAGCTTCGGAGTCATGGAGACCGTACTGCGCCCGCTGATCGTCATCGGTGGCTCGGTCGTGCTCACACTGGTCGTCGGCTGGGCCGCCGACCTGCTGCTGCGCCGCACCGACGCCCGTCACCACGAGACCCCGCTGTGGGGCCTGCTGCGCCGCTGCCGTGTGCCGCTGCAGGTCCTCATCCTGGCCGCCGTCCTGAGAGGGGCGTACGAGAAGACCCGCCTGGGCATCGTCCAGGACCACAGGGCCGGCATCGGCCAGGTGCTCTCCCTCGTGCTGATCGGCGCCAGTGCCTGGCTCGTGATCCGGATCGCCTCCGCCGTCGTGGAGTCGTCGTACGCCCGCTACGCGTCCACCACGCGCGATCCGGCCCGCGTACGGCGCGTCCGTACGCAGGTGACGCTGATCATGCGGATCGTGACCGCGGTCGTGGTCGTGGTGGCGGTCGGCGCGATGCTGATGACCTTCCCCGGCATGAAGGCGGTCGGCACGTCGATGCTCGCCTCGGCCGGAATCATCGGCATCGTCGCCGGTGTCGCGGCCCAGTCGACCCTCGGCAACCTCTTCGCCGGCTTCCAGATCGCCTTCGGCGACATGGTGCGCATAGGGGACACGGTGGTCGTGGACGGCGAGTGGGGCGTGGTGGAGGAGGTCACGCTCACCTTCCTCGCCGTACGGACCTGGGACGAGCGGCGGATCACCATGCCGGTGTCGTACTTCACCAGCAAGCCGTTCGAGAACTGGTCGCGCGGCGGGGCCCAGATGACCGGCACGGTCTTCCTCCACCTGGACCACAGCGCGCCGGTGGACCTGATGCGGGAGAAGCTCCGGGAGATCCTCGACACCTGCAAGGAGTGGGACGGCCGCGACTGGAGCCTGGCCGTCACCGACACGACACCGAACACCGTGGTGGTGCGGGCGGTGGTCACCGCCAAGGACGCGGACGACATCTGGACGGTGCGGTGCACCGTGCGCGAGCAGCTGATCGGCTGGCTGAGCGAGAAGCATCCGTACGCCCTCCCCCGCATCGCCACCGCACCGGCCGCCCAGCCCCCGAACGGCAAGCCGTCGATCACGGACGAAAAGCCGCGCACCGGGCGGGGGTAGACCGCCGGCCGGGTCCGCCCGGCGATCGCGGCGGCCGGGGACACGGCCCCTGCCCTACTTGAGGCCGCGCACGTCCAAGTGGTGCAGCACCCGGTCGACGACCTCCGGATCCGCCCCGGGCTCGTTGCGCGCGGAGAGCACCTCGTGGCGGGCGGCCGACATCATCTCCCGCTGGATCCGGTGCACCGACTTGATCCGCTCGACGCGCTGCGCGGACGCCTCGCGCCGCTCGTCGTCCACGATCTCGGGGCTGATCCTGGCCGCGATGTCGAACGCGCCCCGCTGCAGCCGGTCCAGGACGTCGTCCGGCAGGTCCTCGACCTCCTGGATCTCCCGGAGCCTGTGCTTGGCCGCCTTCGCCGCCCGTACCGCCAGGTCGTGTTCGAGCTCGCGCTCCGCTCCCGTGTCCGCGCGTACGCCGAGCCTGCGCACCAGCCACGGCAGGGTGAGCCCCTGGACGAGGAGGGTGGCCATGATGACGGAGAACGCGACGAACACGATCTCGTCCCGGGCCGGGAACGGCGAGCCGTCGTCCGTCGTGATCGGAATGGCCAGCGCCAGCGCGACCGACGCCACCCCCCGCATTCCCGACCACCACATGACGACGGTCTCGCGCCAGCTGACCGGGATGTCCTCGTCGTAGTCCCGCAGCGTGTGCAGCCGCTTGGCCAGCCAGGTCGCGGGGAGCAGCCACACCAGGCGTACGCCGACGACGACGCCGACGACCGCGGCGCCCCAGCCGAGCATCTCGCCCAGGCGGCCGTCGGCCGTACCGAAGACGTTGTGCAGCTCAAGACCGATCAGCCCGAAGGCGACACCCGTGACCAGGGTGTCGACGATCTCCCAGAAGGTCTGTCCGGCGAGGCGGCCGAGTACGTCGTCGGCGTCGACGGCGTGCTCCGCGAGGTACAGCGCGATGACGAGCACGGCGAGCACGCCGGAGCCCTTGAACTCCTCCGCCAGCACGTAGGCGACGAAGGGCGCCAGCAGCGTGAGGCTGATCTGGAGGGTCGTGTCGCCGAGGAAGTCCATCAGCTTGTCGGTGACCCAGCCCAGCCCGAATCCGACGACGACGGCGACGAGCGCGGACAGGAAGAGCTCCCCGACCGCCGTCGGCCAGGAGAACGTCCCGCTCACCGCCGCCGCGACCGCCACGTGGTAGAGCACGATGGCCGTCACGTCGTTGAACAGCCCCTCGCCCTCCAGGATCGACACGAGCCGGCGCGGCAGTCCGAGCGACCCGGCGACGGCGGTCGCCGCGACCGGGTCGGGCGGGGCGACGAGCGCGCCCAGCGCGATGGCCGCGGCGATCGGCAGCCCCGGGACGACGGCGTGGGCGACCGCGGCCACCGCGGCGGTCGTGACGAAGACGAGCGCCACCGCCAGCAGCAGGATGGGCCGGATGTTCGCGGCGAACTGCCGCCAGGAGGTGCGCTGCACGGCGGCGTACAGCAGGGGCGGCAGGACCAGCGGCAGGATGTACTCGGGCGGGACCTCGACGTTCGGTACGACCGGCAGCAGCGCCAGGACGATCCCGGCGAGCGTCATCAGTACCGGCGCCGGCAGCCCCAGACGCTCCCCCAGCGGCACCGTGACGACGGCCCCCAGCAACAGCACGAACAACAGGGCCAATTGATCCACGGTGCACCATCCGGCGGCTCGAAACCTCGGCGATCAAGGACTCAAGCGTGCCATGCGACACGTCCCGGCCGGGCTGCCCCCCATGCCGTGCCCGCCGGATCCACCGGGCGCCACGGCGACGCGCGCGTGCCGTCCGGGGCCACGGCCCGGGCCGCGGCGCGCGGTCTACAGCGCGCGCCTCATCGCCCGGTGCGCGATTCCCGCGTCCAAAAACCCGGGTCCGTACGCGACGTACCCGAGCCGCTCGTAGAAGCCGAGCGCGTGCGTCTGCGCGTGCAGGTCCACCGCGCTCAGGCCGCGCTCCCCGGCCGCGTGCTCGATCGCCCGCACCAGCGCCGCCCCGACGCCGAGCCCGCGCGCCTCCCTGCTGACGGCCAGCCGGCCGAGGGAGCCGACCGTCGCGTCCCCGCCGGTCCTGCCGGCCGCGGCGGCGCCGTACAGCAGCCGCCCGGTGCCCAGCGGCAGCCCGTCGCCGGTCACCGCCAGGACGTGCACCGCGTCGGCGTCGTACGCGTCGTACTCGATGTCGGCGGGCACCTCCTGCTCGACGACGAAGACCTGCTTGCGCACGGCGAAACAGGCCTCCATGTCGGCGGGCCCCTCCGCGATCCGGACGTCGTACGCAGGCACGCTCACCGGCTGTCCGCTCACTCGCTCTCGGCCCGGATCACGTCCAGCGCCTTCTGCAGGTCGGCGGGGTACTCGCTCCGGAACTCGACCCACTGCCCGTCCGACGGGTGCTCGAAGCCGAGCCGCACCGCGTGCAGCCACTGCCGCGTCAGGCCGAGCCGCTTGCCCATGGTCGGGTCGGCGCCGTAGGTCAGGTCGCCCACGCACGGGTGGCGGTGCGCGGACATGTGCACGCGGATCTGGTGGGTGCGGCCCGTCTCCAGCTTGATGTCGAGGAGCGACGCGGCCCTGAAGGCCTCGATCAGGTCGTAGTGCGTGACCGAGGGCTTGCCCTCGGCCGTCACGGCCCACTTGTAGTCGTGGTTCGGGTGGCGGCCGATCGGGGCGTCGATGGTGCCGCTCATCGGGTCCGGGTGGCCCTGGACCAGCGCGTGGTACTTCTTCTCGACGACCCGGTCCCGGAACTGCGCCTTGAGCAGCGTGTACGCCCGCTCCGACTTGGCCACGACCATGAGGCCCGAGGTGCCCACGTCGAGGCGGTGCACGATGCCCTGCCGCTCGGCCGCGCCCGACGTCGAGATCCGGTACCCGGCGGCGGCGAGGCCGCCGATCACGGTGGTGCCGGTCCAGCCGGGGCTGGGGTGGGCGGCGACGCCGACCGGCTTGGCGATCACGACGATGTCGTCGTCGTCGTGCACGATCTCCATGCCCTCGACGGGCTCGGCGACGATCTGCACGGGGGCTGCGGCCTGCGGCATCTCCACCTCGAGCCAGGCCCCGCCGCGGACCCGCTCGGACTTCCCGACCACCGACCCGTCGACCTGGACCTTCCCGGCGGCGGCAAGCTCGGCCGCCTTCGTGCGGGAGAACCCGAACATCCGGGAGATGGCGGCGTCGACGCGCTCGCCCTCAAGGCCATCGGGAACGGGCAGGGTGCGGAACTCGGGAATGGTACTCACCCGTCGAGTATGCCTTGTCAGTCCTTGTGAACGGTCCCGTCGGGGTCCAGCCCCCGGAACGACAGGATCACAATGAGGATGCCGCCGCACACGATCGCGGAGTCCGCGAGGTTGAAGACCGCGAAATTCGCCGGGGCGATGAAGTCGACCACGGCGCCCTTGAAGACGCCGGGCGAGCGGAAGATCCGGTCGGTGAGATTGCCGAGCGCGCCACCGAGCAGCAGGCCCAGCGCGATGGCCCAGGGCAGGCTGTAGAGCTTGCGCGCGAGCCGGGCGATCACCACGATCACGGAGGCCGCGATGATCGTGAAGATGACGGTGAAGGCCTCGCCGATGCCGAAGGCGGCGCCCGCGTTCCTGATCGCCTCGAACCTCAGCAGGTCGCCGACGACCTCGATCGGCTCGTGGTGCTCCAGCTTGGCCACCACGATCATCTTGCTGGTCAGATCGAGCAGGTAGGCCACGAGTGCCACCGTGAACAGCACGGCGATCTTCCGCTTGCCCCTGCCCACCGGCTGCCCGGCCGGTGCCGCCTCGTCCGAGGGCCGCTCCGGCTCGGCTCCCCCGGTCTCAGGGGTATCCGGCATACCGATGATGCGCTCCGCCTCTGCCACGTGAGTCCCTCAACCTAGGTGCCTGACTGAGCACGAGGGTACGGCACACACGTACGGACGGCCTCGGGGACGGACTCGCCGGTGAGCCCGGGTTCCGGCCCCGGCTCCGGCCCGGACTCAGTAGCGGCGCTCCTGCTTCTGCTTGTCCTCCACGCACAGCGTGGCGCGCGGGAACGCCTGCATGCGCGCCTTGCCGATCGGTTTGCCGCAGACCTCGCAGAGCCCGTACGTCCCGGCGTCCAGCCGGTCCAGGGCCCGCTCGGTCTGTTCCAGGCGCTCGCGGGCGCTGGCCGCCAGTGCCAGCTCGTACTCCCGGGAGATGTTCTTGGTGCCGGTGTCGGCCTGGTCGTCGCCGGCGCCGTCCCCGGAGTCCCGCATCAGTCCGGACACCGCCTCCTCCGAGGCGGTGATCTCCGCCCTGAGGTCGGAGACCTCCTTCTCCAGCTGGGCCCGCGCCTCGGCGACCTCGTCCGGGGTCCACGGGTCCTCCCCCGGCCTGACCGCGAGCTCGTCGGGGGCCGCCGTACGGGACTTGGGGAGCGTCGTCGCCGTGGCCGCGGCCGTCTTCTTGGCGGCCGTGGCCCTGCTCGTAGCCTTTTTCGCAACCACCGTCTTGGCTCCTGTCTCTTCCGCGGCCTGAGCCGCCCCCTTGGCCGCAGGAGCGGCCCTCTTCGCAGCCGCCTTCTCGGCAGGTGCCTTCTTGGCCGGTGCCGCCTTCTTCGCGGCGGTCTTCTTGGCGTCGGTCTTCTTGGCGTCGGTCTTCTTGGCGTCGGTCTTCTTGGCAGCAGCCTTCTTGACAGCCGTCTTCTGCACGACGGGGTCCTTCTCCGCCGTGCCGGTCCCGTCTGCGCCCTGTGCGGCGGTCTTCTTAGCCACCATGGCCGCGGCCCCTTCACATATTGTGATTTTGCACGCGAATCGTTCTGGGACGATAAGTCGACTCCAGCCCCGCGGCAACGGGGCACGCCGCCGGTTCGGCCCGGCCGCGCGTCGGGCGCGGCGAGCCTGCATCGGTTGTGCCCAGCTCTCCGCCCGGTAATCCGCCCCCGGGGACGCGGACGGAGTCCGCCGGACCGCGTCTGGCCATCCGGGTGAGCGGCGCGCGCTGCGCCGCCGCGCGAAACGGGGAGGCCGCCCGGCCGCGTGGCCCGTACACTGGGCGCAGCGAAAGGCCACGACGGGGACGAGTAGCGTCGTACGCAGCCAAGAGCGATCCGGGGACGGTGTGAGCCCGGCGGCGAGCGCGACGTGAAGCATCACCCCTGAGCCGTCGGAAGAAAGCTCTGAGCAGTGGGCTCCGCCCACGGGCGCAGGGCCAGTAGAACCGGCATCGCTGCCCCAATGAGGGGGTCACGGGCGCCGCCCGTGGCCAAGGAGGGTGGTACCGCGGGAGCCCAGCGCTCTCGTCCCTCCGACGGAAGTCACAGTCCGCCGGAGGAATCGATGTCGCTGTACCGCCAGGTGCCCGCCCAGGTCGACCTGCCCGCGCTCGAGCACGCCGTGCTCGATTTCTGGCGCGAGAACAAGGTCTTCTCGAAGAGTCTCGAACAGTCCGAGGGGCGCCCCGAGTGGGTGTTCTACGAGGGCCCGCCCACCGCCAACGGCATGCCGGGCGCGCACCACATCGAGGCCCGCGTCTTCAAGGACGTCTTCCCGCGCTTCCGCACCATGCGCGGCTACCACGTCGCCCGCAAGGCCGGCTGGGACTGCCACGGCCTGCCGGTCGAGCTCGCCGTCGAGAAGGAACTGGGCTTCAACGGCAAGAAGGACATCGAGGCGTACGGCATCGCGGAGTTCAACGCGAAGTGCCGCGAGTCGGTGACCCGCCACACCGACGCCTTCACCGAGCTCACGAACCGCATGGGCTACTGGGTCGACCTCGACGACGCGTACCGGACCATGGACCCGGCATACGTCCAGTCCGTCTGGTGGTCGCTGAAGGAGATCTTCAACAAGGGCCTGCTGGTCCAGGACCACCGCGTCGCCCCCTGGTGCCCCCGCTGCGGCACCGGCCTGTCCGACCACGAGCTGGCGCAGGGGTACGAGACGGTCGTCGACCCCTCGGTCTTCGTCCGCTTCCCGCTGACCTCTGGCCCGCTCGCGGGCGAGGCGTCGCTGGTGGTCTGGACGACGACCCCCTGGACCCTCGTCTCCAACACGGCGGTCGCCGCGCACCCCGACGTCACCTACGTCGTGGCGACGAACGGCGAGGAGAAGCTGGTCGTGGCCCAGCCCCTCCTGGAGAAGTCCCTCGGCGAGGGCTGGGAGGCGACCGGCCGGAGCTTCACCGGCGCCGAGATGGAGCGCTGGACGTACGAGCGCCCCTTCGCGCTGGTCGAGTTCCCCTCCGAAGCGCACTACGTCGTCAACGCCGACTACGTCACCACCGAGGACGGCACGGGTCTGGTCCACCAGGCCCCCGCCTTCGGTGAGGACGACCTCAAGACCTGCCGCGGGTACGGCCTCCCGGTCGTGAACCCGGTCCTGCCCGACGGCACCTTCGAGCCGGAACTCGGCCTCGTCGGCGGTCAGTTCTTCAAGAAGGCCGACGAGGCCCTCACCGAGGACCTGGACCGCCGCGGCCTGCTCTTCCGCCACACCCCGTACGAGCACAGCTACCCGCACTGCTGGCGCTGCCACACCGCGCTCCTCTACTACGCGCAGCCGTCCTGGTACATCAGGACCACCGCGGTCAAGGACGCGCTGCTGCGCGAGAACGAGCAGACCAACTGGTTCCCGGAGTCGGTGAAGCAGGGCCGCTTCGGCGACTGGCTGAACAACAACATCGACTGGGCCCTGTCCCGCAACCGCTACTGGGGCACCCCGCTGCCCATCTGGCGCTGCGAGGACGACCACCTCACGTGCGTCGGCTCGCTCGCCGAGCTCTCCGACCTCACCGGCACCGACCAGTCGTCCCTGGACCCGCACCGCCCGTACATCGACGCGGTGACCTTCCCCTGCCCGGCCTGCGACCGGACCGCGACGCGCGTCCCCGAGGTCATCGACGCCTGGTACGACTCGGGCTCGATGCCGTTCGCGCAGTGGGGCTACCCGTACCAGAACAAGGAGCTCTTCGAGAAGCGCTACCCGGCGCAGTTCATCTCGGAGGCCATCGACCAGACCCGCGGCTGGTTCTACACGCTGATGGCCGTCGGTACGCTGGTCTTCGACAAGTCGTCGTACGAGAACGTGGTCTGCCTGGGCCACATCCTCGCCGAGGACGGCCGGAAGATGTCCAAGCACCTGGGCAACATCCTCCAGCCCATCCCGCTCATGGACCAGCACGGCGCCGACGCGGTCCGCTGGTTCATGGCGGCCGGCGGCTCCCCCTGGGCGGCCCGCCGGGTCGGCCACAGCACGATCCAGGAGGTCGTCCGCAAGACCCTCCTCACGTACTGGAACACGGTCGCCTTCCAGGCCCTGTACGCCCGTACGTCGAACTGGGCCCCCTCCGCGGCCGACCCGGCTCCCGCGGACCGCCCGGTGCTGGACCGCTGGCTCCTGTCCGAGCTCCACGCGCTGACCGACCAGGTCACGCAGGCCCTGGAGTCGTACGACACCCAGCGGGCCGGCAAGCTCCTGTCCGCCTTCGTCGACGACCTCTCGAACTGGTACGTACGCCGCTCGCGCCGCCGCTTCTGGCAGGGCGACAAGGCGGCGCTGCGCACCCTGCACGACGTGGTCGAGACGATCACCCGCCTCATGGCCCCCCTGACCCCCTTCATCACCGAGCGGGTCTGGCAGGACATGATCGTCCCGGTCACCCCGGACGCCCCGGAGTCGGTGCACCTCTCCACCTGGCCCGAGCCCGACCTGGCCTCGATCGACCCGACGCTGTCCCAGCAGATGGCGCTGGTGCGCCGCCTGGTCGAGCTGGGGCGCGCGACGCGGGCCGAGTCGGGGGTCAAGACCCGGCAGCCCCTGTCCCGCGCCCTGGTCGCGGCCTCCGGCTTCGACTCCCTCACCCCCGAGCTCCAGGCCCAGATCACCGAGGAGCTGAACGTCTCCTCCCTCGCCTCGCTCTCCGAGGTGGGCGGCTCGCTCGTCGACACGACCGCCAAGGCGAACTTCCGCGCCCTCGGCAAGCGCTTCGGCAAGGGCGTGCAGGCGGTGGCCAAGGCCGTGGCGGAGGCGGACGCGGCAGCTCTGTCCCTGGCCCTGCGCGAGGGCACGGCAACGGTCGCGGTGGACGGCGAAGAGGTGTCCCTCTCCCCCGACGAGGTGATCATCACCGAGACCCCGCGCGAGGGCTGGTCGGTGGCCTCCGACTCGGGCGCCACGGTCGCCCTGGACCTGGAGATCACCCCCGGACTGCGCCGCGCGGGCCTGGCCCGTGACGCGATCCGCCTGATCCAGGAGGCCCGCAAGAACAGCGGTCTGGACGTGGCGGACCGTATCGCCGTGCGCTGGACCGCCGCCTCCCCGGAGACGGAGGAGGCGCTCACCGAGCACGCCGCGCTCATCGCGGACGAGGTTCTGGCGCTGGACTTCGCCGCGGCGGAAGCGGACGAGACGTACGGCGCCCCGTTCACCGACGAGGGGCTGTCCCTGACCTTCCGCCTCCGCAAGACCGAGGTGTAACGCCGCCCGGCACCAGGGCCCGGCCGACCCTCGTCGGCCGGGCCTTCGTGTTTCCCCGGTCCCCGGGCGGGCTGGATCTTCCAGCCCGCCCGGTGTTCGAGGGCCGGGGTCCGGCGCGGAGCCCCGGTTACGGGAGAGGCCGGGGCGGGGGACAAGTCCGCCGCAGGCGCCCGGCCCGCACCCGCACCCGCACCCGCACCGCGCGTACGCAAAAAAGGGCCGGGCCCCGGGGAGAAATCCCCGGGGCCCGGCCCTCAGCCTGCCGACGGCTACGCGCTCAGCGCGCGCACGGCCGTCAGTTGTCGTCCTCGTCGATGAGGAATCCGCGCATCGGCGACGGAGCCTGCTGCATCGGCTGCGGCGCCTGCGGCCGCACCGGCGCCATCGGCTGGGTCATCGCCGGCGACATCTGCTGCTGGCCGCCGTACGACGGACCGTTGGAGGACGGGCCACCGTGGCCACCCATCGACGGGTTGCCTCCCATGCCGTGTCCCATGCCACCCGAACCGGCCGATGCCATCGAACCGCTCATCTGCGGAGCCGGCGGCAGCGAAGCGGTCGCCGGGGTCCGCGGCGGGGCCAGCGAGTCGTCGGCCTGGGTCTCCAGCTGACGCAGCTGGCTCTCCAGGTAGGACTTCAGCCTGGTGCGGTACTCGCGCTCGAAGCCACGCAGGTCCTCGACCTTGCGCTCCAGCGTGGCGCGGGCGGACTCCAGCGAGCCCATCGCCACGCGGTGCTTCTCCTGCGCGTCCCGCTCCAGCGCGTCGGCCTTCGCACGGGCGTCCCGCTCCAGACCCTCGGCACGGCTGCGCGCCTCGCCGACGATCTTGTTGGCCTCGGAACGGGCCTCCGCGATCGCCTGGTCGGCGGTCTGCTGCGCCAGCGAGAGCACACGCGCGGCGCTGTCGCCGCCGGGGCCCTGACCGGGCTGCGGAAGCTGCGGGCCGTGGCCGCCCATGGGACCGCCCATCGGGCCGCCCATCTGACCCTGACCCATCTGACCCTGACCCATCTGGCCCTGGCCCATCTGACCCTGGCCCATCTGACCCTGGCCCATCTGACCCTGACCCATGGGACCCTGCCCCATCGGGCCGGGACCGTGCTGGCCCTGCGGACCCTGGCCGTGCTGCTGGCCCTGGCCGAGCTGGCCCTGTCCGTGCTGGCCCTGCTGTCCGTGGCCACTGGGGCCCGCGGGCAGCTGCGGAGCGCCACCCGGCAGCTGGGGCGGGCCCATCTGCGGCGGCTGCTGCTGGACCGGCGGACCAGATATGGCGGCGGGCACGGGCGCGCCGGGACGATCCTGCTGCTCCGGCGGCTTGCGCATACCCTGCTGCTGCTGGTTCTGCGCGGCGGCACGCGTCGCGGCGGCCAGCTTCGCGCGCAGGTCCTCGTTCTCGCGGAGCAGGCGTGTCAGTTCAGCTTCGACCTCGTCGAGGAAGGCATCGACCTCGTCCTCGTCATAGCCTTCTCGGAGACGGACGGTCGTGAACTGCTTGTTCCGCACGTCCTCGGGGGTCAACGGCATCTCTTCTTCACCTCTACGTAGTCGTCGGCAGTCGGCAAGACCGTATCGCTCACATCCGGCTCGCAAAGTTGTTCACGAGGCTGATCAGGATGTAGACGATGATCATCAGAACGAAGAAGGACAGGTCGAGTGCCACGCCCCCGAGACGCAGCGGCGGAATGAACCGCCGCAAAAGCTTGAGCGGTGGATCGGTGACAGTGTAGGTGGCCTCCAGGACGACCACCATCGCCTTGCCGGGTTCCCATGAGCGTGCGAACTGGAAGACGTAATCCATGACCAACCGGAAGATCAGCACGATGAGGAAACACATCAGCGCGATGTAGATCACGTCCAGTGCGATACCCATCTCGCGCTTCCCTCTCCCCGTGCTCTCGTGGCTCCGGCCTGCCGGCCGGGGTCGTTCCCGGTGCCTTGTCTCAGCTCTGGTTGAAGAAACCGCCCTCTGCGATACGGGCCTTGTCCTCCGCCGTGACATCGACGTTAGCAGGCGACAACAGGAACACCTTCTGCGTCACTCGTTCAATGCTGCCATGCAGGCCGAAGACGAGTCCCGCCGCAAAGTCGACAAGTCGCTTCGCGTCCGTGTCGTCCATCTCGGTCAGGTTCATGATCACCGGAGTGCCCTCACGGAAGTGTTCCCCGATGGTACGGGCCTCGTTGTAGGTCCGCGGGTGCAGCGTGGTGATGCGGTAGGGCTCCCGCTCGGACACGACCTTGGGCATGATCACCGGTGCGTTCTTCTCCAGGTTCGGACGTTCAGGTGTGATGGATGCCACGGGGGCGATACGTGCCGGTCGCCCGATTTCTGCGGGAAGCGGAGTGACGTGGGGCACCGGCTCACGCTGGGCGGGCGGCTGCACCGCACGCACGGGCTCTTCGTGCCGCTCCTGATGCGGGGGCTGGTGCCGACGGTGCTCCCGCTCCGGCTCCGGCTCGGGCTCGAAATCGTCATCGGGATCGAAACCCCGGCCGTCGTACCCATCGTCCTCCACGAGGCCGAGGTAGACCGCCATCTTGCGCATCGCGCCGGCCATTCTCTGAGTCCTCCGCTCTGTGGTGGATCGGCATCGTTACCAAGTGCCCGCGATCCACTCGGTCTGCCCACCTCACAGTGGGAATGACCATATTTTCTGCTGTGGTCCGACCTGCTTCGCGACGTTACCCGAGCCCGGGTCGGACTCCGAGCACCGCAGTACCGACGCGTACATGTGTCGCTCCGGCGGCCACCGCGTGCTCAAGGTCCGCACTCATCCCTGCCGAGACCATGTTCGCAGCAGGATGGGCCACGCGCAGGCTGGATGAGAATTCCATCAGCTGCTCGAACGCCGCCCGTTGGCGCCCCGCGTACGGTCCGGCGAGCGGCGCGACGGTCATCAGCCCCTTGAGTCTGAGACCCGGCGCGCCGGCCACCTTCGCGGCCAACTCCTCGATGCCGTCGGGCGCGACGCCGCCGCGCTCCCCCCGTTCGCCCGACTCCGCGTCGAGGGCGACCTGAATGAGGCAGTCCAGCTCGCGCCCGGCCCGTACCGCTCCGGCCGAGAGCGCCGTGACGAGCTTCGCCCGGTCGACGGACTGCACCACATCGGCATAACTGGCCACAGAACGGGCCTTGTTTGTCTGAAGTTGCCCAACAAAGTGCCAGTTGAGCGACAGGTCTGCGCACGCGGCCGCCTTGGGCGCCGCGTCCTGGTCCTTGTTCTCCGCGACATGGCGCACGCCGAGTTCGGCGAGCAGGCGCACATCGCCGGCCGGGTACGTCTTGGTGACCACGATCAGGGTCACCTCTTCGCGCTCCCGCCCCGCGGTCGCGCAGGCGGCGGCGATCCGCTCCTCCACCTGCGCCAGGTTCGCGGCGAGTTGTTCCTTGCGGTCCGTCATGCCCATCCGTCCAGCCAGACATATCCGGCGAGCCGCCCCGTGGTGCGGTCGCGGCGGTAGGAGAAGTGGTCGCCCGACTCCAGCGTGCAGACCGGCGACCGCCACCGGTCGCGTACGCCGAGCGCTTCGAGCTGGGCGTGCACTCCGGCGCTCACGTCGACGGCCGGTGTTCCCCAGCTGGTCTGCGACCATGCCTCGGGCACGGCCTGCGCCACCTCGGCCCGCATCTCCTCCGGGACTTCGTAGCAGCGCCCGCAGACGGCGGGCCCCGTACGCGCGGTGATACGGGAAGGATCGGCGCCCAGTGCGATCATCGCCTCGACCGCGGCCGGGACGACCCCCGCGACCATGCCGGGGCGTCCGGCGTGAGCGGCGGCCGCGACACCGGCGACGGGGTCGGCCAGCAGGACGGGCGTGCAGTCCGCGGTGAGTACGGCGAGGGCGAGGCCGCGACGGGCGGTCACGATCGCGTCGACCGCCGGAACGGCCCGGTCCTTCCCGGCGCTCGCGGCGCCCCACGGTCCCTCGACCACGGCCACATCGCGTCCGTGCACCTGGTTCATCCAGACGACCAGGTCCGGGTCGAGGCCGAGCGACGTGGCGACGAGCTCCCGGTTGCCGCGCACGGCGGCGGGGTCGTCGCCGACCGCACCGCCGAGATTGAGCTGGTCGTACGGAACGGCGCTCACGCCGCCCCACCTGTCGGTGAAGGCGAAGTGCGCGCCGTTCTCGTGTATCGCGTCGGGCTGCACTGTCACTTCAAGAAGTCCGGAACATCCAGCTCTTCCGCCTGGCTGTCCTGGTAGGGACGGGCCGGCGGTACGTGCGCCGGCGAGGCCGGCGTGCTCGGGAGCTCGGCCGCCGGGGCGGCCTCGGCCTGGGACTGGGCCGGAGCCGGCTCGTCGCGCTCGCGCGGAGGAACGGTGCCGATGCCGCCGACGGGCCGCGAGGGCTCGGCGGGCCGGGACGGCGCGGACTCCTCGCGCTTGGCGCCCGAGCCGGTGCCGACGCCGAGCACGTTCTCGCGGCGGGCCGGCGGCTGTCCGCCGTCGAAGCCCGCGGCGATGACGGTGACCCGTACCTCGTCGCCCAGCGCGTCGTCGATGACCGCGCCGAAGATGATGTTGGCCTCGGGGTGGGCGGCCTCGCTCACCAGCTGCGCGGCCTCGTTGATCTCGAAGAGACCGAGGTCGCTGCCGCCGGAGATGGAGAGCAGCACGCCGCGGGCACCGTCGATGGACGCCTCCAGGAGCGGCGAGGAGATCGCCATCTCCGCGGCGGCCACCGCACGGTCGTCGCCGCGCGCCGAACCGATGCCCATGAGCGCCGAACCGGCCTCGGACATGACCGACTTGACGTCGGCGAAGTCGAGGTTGATCAGACCGGGTGTGGTGATGAGGTCGGTGATGCCCTGGACGCCGGAGAGCAGTACCTGGTCGGCGGACTTGAACGCGTCCAGCACGCTGACCTGGCGGTCCGAGATGGACAGCAGCCGGTCGTTGGGAATGACGATGAGGGTGTCGACCTCTTCGCGGAGCTCGGCGATGCCGTCCTCCGCCTGGTTCGCGCGACGCCGGCCCTCGAAGGTGAACGGGCGGGTGACCACACCGATCGTGAGGGCGCCGAGCGAGCGCGCGATGTTGGCGACGACAGGGGCGCCACCGGTTCCGGTGCCACCGCCTTCGCCTGCGGTGACGAAGACCATGTCGGCCCCCTTGAGGACCTCCTCGATCTCCTCACGGTGGTCCTCTGCCGCCTTACGGCCGACTGCCGGGTTGGCTCCGGCGCCGAGGCCGCGGGTCAGTTCGCGTCCGACGTCGAGCTTGACGTCGGCGTCGCTCATCAACAGGGCTTGCGCGTCAGTGTTGATCGCGATGAACTCGACGCCCTTGAGACCGACCTCGATCATTCGGTTGATGGCATTGACACCACCGCCGCCGACACCGATGACCTTGATGACTGCGAGGTAGTTCTGCGGTGCTGCCACGTCGAAGGCCTCTCGCCTCGAGTTACGTGCCGCCGCGGAGTTGCAGCGCCGCGACGACTGATGCCGATTGGGACGGTCCGAACGCCGACCCGAACCCTAACCTTGAAGTTTAGGGTTACCAGTGTGTCTGTTCCTTGGACTCTCCGAACAGGACACTAAGTCGACAAGTGGCGCACGTTCAACGAACACGCCGAACCTCCCGTTTTTCTTTTCACCCTATGTGATCACCCATATCGCTGGCCAACCAGGGTGCTGGCCAGGGCGTATGACCGTCAACTGCCCGACGCGGCCGGGGCCGTGGGCGCACTCACATTGAAGCGCCCGGCCTCCGGCGCTGCTTTCATGAGGGCCTTCAGCGTGCGCGCCTTCGCCGCGCCCTGTTCGGCGCTGCCCCAGACGACAGTACGGTCCCCGGTCAGCTTCAGGGTGATGGAGTCGTACGAGCCGGCCTGGACGGCCAGCGTGTCACGGGCGACGGACTCCGGCAGGTCCCCCATGACCCGGACCGCCTCGCTCAGCAGCCGGTCCGCGCCGAAGCGGCGCAGGCTCGGGGACCGACCGGACGCCAGTTCCAGCAGCGGCACGCCTTCGGGCGCCTTGGCGACCGTGGCGAACCGCACACTCTCATCGTCCACTTCGACGAACTTCGCGCCCTTTTCGATGAGCAGCACCGGCTTTCTCTCGGTCACTTTCAGACCGATTCCGTGCGGCCAGGAACGAATGACTTCTACCGAGTCAATACGGGGCAATTTCCGGCGCAGCCGGTCCTCAATGGCGTCCGTGTCGACCGAAATCAGTGGCGCTCCGACCGGGACGGCCGCCGCCGCGAGCACCTCATCAGGCGTCAGAACCTGTGTGCCCGACGGCTCCACCCGCTCCACGCGCAGCCAGGAAGAGCCGTAAAGCACCCAGATCCCACCCGCGGTGAGCACCACCGCCAGGACCAGCGACAGGATCAGAACACCCCGGCCGGGCAGCCGGAACCGGCCGCCCGACGGGCCACCGTGCGGCGGGCGGGCCGCCGACGACCCCTGCGCCTGTCGTGCACCGCGCTGGGCGGTCGTCGGTCCGGCCACTCCCTGTCGCCTCCTGGACTCCTGCGTCGGTGGGCCGTTCAGCCGGCCCTGCGTGCGGCGATCGCCTCGTACACCATGCCGACGAGCAGTTCGTCGGCGTCCCGGCGGCCGAACTCGGCGGCGGCGCGGGACATCTCGAAGAGCCGGTGCGGGTCCGCGAGGACCGGGAGCACCTGGGCCTGCACCCACTCCGGCGTCAGCTGCGCGTCGTCGACCAGTAGACCGCCCCCGGCGTTGACCACCGGCTGGGCGTTGAGGCGCTGCTCGCCGTTGCCGATGGGCAGCGGGACGTAGGCGGCCGGGAGCCCGACGGCGGAGAGTTCGGCGACGGTCATCGCGCCCGCGCGGCAGAGCATCATGTCGGCCGCGGCGTACGCGAGGTCCATCCGGTCCACGTACGGTACCGGGATATAGGGCGGCATACCGGGCATGTTGTCCACACGCGGCAGTTCGTTCTTGGGACCGACCGCGTGCAGGATCTGGATGCCGGAACGCTGGAGCACCGGCGCGACCTGCTGGATGACCTCGTTGAGGCGGCGGGCGCCCTGCGAGCCGCCGGAGACCAGCAGCGTCGGCAGGTTGGGGTCGAGACCGAAGGCGGCGCGCGCCTCCGGGCGGACCCGGGCCCGGTCGAGGGTGGCGATGGTGCGGCGCAGCGGGATGCCGATGTAGCGGGCGCCGCGCAGCTTGCTGTCGGGGGTGGAGACGGCCACGGCGTGCGCGTAGCGGGAGCCGATCTTGTTGGCCAGTCCCGGCCTGGCGTTGGCCTCGTGGACGATGATCGGCACACCCAGGCGCTTGGCCGCGAGGTAGCCGGGCAGGGCGACGTAACCGCCGAACCCGACGACGCAGTCCGCCTTCGTACGCTCCAGGATCTGCTCGGCGGCCTTGATGGTGCCGCGCAGCCGCCCGGGGACGGTGATCAGCTCCGGGGTGGGTTTGCGGGGCAGTGGCACCGCGGGGATGAGCCCGAGTTCGTAACCCCGCTCGGGTACGAGCCTGGTCTCAAGTCCGCGCTCCGTGCCGAGGGCTGTGATGCCCACGGCCGGGTCCTGCCTCCGCAGTGCGTCCGCGAGGGCAAGCGCGGGCTCGATGTGGCCGGCGGTCCCCCCACCGGCGAGTACGACATGCACCGAAATTCACCGCTCTCCGGACGGACGCTTCTTGACGCGCCGTCTCATCGTCTTCCATCTCACCCCGGCCCCTTTGCCAAGGACGGTCCTTCGCATGGCGAGGGCGGCCTTCGCAGCGGGATCCTCTCGCGCGAAGGCGATCAGCAACCCTACGGCGAACATGGTCGGCAGCAGAGAAGAGCCCCCGTAGGAGAACAGCGGGAGCGGGACACCGGCGATCGGCAGCAGGCCGAGCACCGCACCGATGTTGACCACGGCCTGGGCCGTGATCCACGTGGTCACACCTCCCGCGGCGTACCTCACGAAGGGGTCCTCCGTGCGTCCGGCCACGCGGATACCCGCATAGCCTAGAGCCGCGAAGAGGGCGAGTACCGACAGCGTCCCCGCCAGACCCAGTTCCTCACCGGTGATGGCGAAGATGAAGTCGGTGTGCGGCTCCGGGAGTTGCCCCCATTTCTCCACACTCGCACCCAGTCCGGAACCGAACCATCCGCCCGAGGCGAGAGCATAGATTCCGTGCACCGCCTGCCAGCATTCACCCTTGGGACCGAGGTCGGTCGCACCGGTGCAGGCGAGCCGCGACATCCGGTTGGCGTTGTTGCTGATGAGGATGGCCCCGACGCAGGCGGCGAAGGCGAGCACGCCGGCGAAGAGCCTGGTGGGCGCTCCCGCGAGCCAGAGCAGGCCGAAGAGGATCGCGGTGAGGAGGATCGCCGTGCCCATGTCGCCGCCGAGCATGATCAGGCCGAGCAGCAGGAAGGCGACGGGCACGAGCGGCACCAGCATGTGCTTCCACTGGTTCAGCAGCCGCTTCTCCTGCTTGCGGGCGAGCAGGTCGGCCCCCCACAGGACGAGGGCCAGTTTCCCGAACTCGCTGGGCTGGAGCATGAACGGGCCGCCGAGCGAGATCCAGTTCTGGTTGCCGCCGATCGAGACTCCTATCCCGGGGATCTGGACCAGCACCATCAGGAAGACGGTCAGGGCCAGCAGGGGGTAGGAGAGCGCGCGGTGCAGTTTGGCGGGCATCCGGGACGCGACGAGCAGGAGCGCCGTGCCGATGACCGCGGCGAGGAACTGCTTGCGGAAGAAGTACGAGGCGGGCAGCGACAGTTCCAGCGCCTTGATCATCGACGCGGAGTAGACCATCACGAGGCCGAGCACGGTGATCAGCAGGGCGCTGCCCAGGATGAGGTAGTACGCCGTGAGCGGCCGGTCCCAGGTGCGGCGTGCCCGCTCGTACAGGCGCCGCAGGCCGCTCCCGCGGGGCGGCCCGGACCGGAGGGTGACGCGGCGGCGTACGGCGGCCGGACGGCGGGCCGTCCGTTTCCCCGCCTTGCCCGGCGTCCGCGCCGCCGCGGTGCCCGTGTGCCCGCGCAAGGCGGTGCGGCCGCGCGGGGCGCTGTCGTCGGCCAACATCTCGGTGTCCCCTCCACTCGTGAGCTGCGCCGGCCGGTCCGTGGCGCGGGGACCGGCCCGCTAGTCGCGCTCCGGAGCCAACTCGCGTACGGCGTCGGCGAATGCCTCGCCACGCTTGTTGTAGTTGGTGAACATGTCCATGGAGGCGCAGGCCGGGGCCATCAGGACCGTGTCCCCGGGCCGCGCGAGCCGCGCCGCTTCGCGGACCGCCGCCGACATCGCCCCAGTGTCGGTCCGGTCGAGGTCGACCACCGGCACCTCGGGCGCGTGTCGCGCGAGGGCTTCGCGGATCAGCGCGCGGTCGGCGCCGATGAGGACGGCGCCACGCAGCCGCTTCGCCGACCTCTGGACGAGTTCGTCGAAGGTGGCGCCCTTGGCGAGGCCGCCCGCGATCCACACGATGGGGTCGTACGCCGCGAGGGATGCCTCGGCGGCGTGGGTGTTGGTGGCCTTGGAGTCGTCGACGTACGCGACACCGGCGACGTCCGCGACGTGCTCGATGCGGTGGGCGTCGGGGCGGAAGGCGCGCAGTCCGTCGCGTACGGCGGCGGGTTCGACGCCGTAGGCGCGGGCCAGGGCCGCGGCCGCGAGGGCGTTGGCGATGTTGTGCGGGGCGGGCGGGTCGACGTCGGAGACGTCCGCGAGCTCCTGGGCGTTCTTCTGGCGGTTCGCGACGAAGGCACGGTCGACCAGGATGCCGTCGACGACACCGAGCTGGGAGGGCGCGGGCGGGCCGAGGGTGAAGCCGATCGCGCGGCAGCCCTCCTCGACGTCGGCCTCGCGGACCAGGGCCTCGGTCGCGGGGTCCTGGGCGTTGTAGACGCAGGCGACCTGGTTGCCCTCGTAGATCCGGCCCTTGTCGGCGGCGTACGCCTCCATGGAGCCGTGCCAGTCGAGGTGGTCGGGGGCGAGGTTCAGCACGGCCGCGGAGTGGGCGCGCAGCGAGGGCGCCCAGTGCAGCTGGTAGCTGGAGAGCTCGACGGCCAGCACGTCGTACTTCTCGTCGCCGAGGACGGTGTCGAGCAGCGAGACGCCGATGTTGCCGACGGCGGCGGTCCGCAGGCCGGCGGCCTCCAGGATGGAGGCCAGCATGCGTACGGTCGTGGTCTTGCCGTTGGTGCCGGTGACCGCGAGCCAGGGAGCGGCGTCCGGGCCCCGCAGGCGCCAGGCCAGTTCGACGTCGCCCCAGATCTCCACGCCCGCCTCGGCGGCGGCCGCGAAGAGCGGCTTGCCGGGCTGCCAGCCAGGCGCGGTGACGATCAGCTCGGTGCCCTCGGGGAGGGTCGCGCCGTCGCCGAGGCGGACGGTGACGCCGAGCGCTTCGAGTTCGGCGGCCTGGGCGCGGGAGCGGTCGTCGTCGCCGTCGTTGACGACGGTGACGTGGGCCCCGAGGCCCCGCAGCACGCGTGCTGCGGGGATCCCGGAGACGCCGAGACCCGCGACGGTCACCCGCTTGCCGGTCCAGGTCGTGTCTGTCACTTGTCGGCCGCCCAGCCCGCGTAGAAGAGTCCGAGGCCGATGATCACGCACATGCCCTGGATGATCCAGAAGCGGACCACCACGAGGACTTCGGACCAGCCCTTGAGTTCGAAGTGATGCTGGAGCGGCGCCATCTTGAAGACGCGCTTGCCGGTCATCTTGAAGGAGCCGACCTGGATCACGACGGACATCGTGATCAGGACGAACAGGCCGCCGAGGAGCGCCATCAGGAACTCGGTGCGCGAGCAGATCGCCAGACCCGCGAGCGCGCCGCCGAGGGCGAGCGAACCGGTGTCACCCATGAAGATCTTGGCGGGCGAGGTGTTCCACCACAGGAAGCCGAAGCAGGCGCCCATGAGGGCCGCCGCGACGACCGCGAGGTCGAGTGGATCTCGTACTTCGAAGCAGGCTTCCGGGTTGGTCAGGCTCGGCGCGTCCGCGCAGGACTCCTGGAACTGCCACAGGCCGATGAAGGTGTACGCACCGAAGACCATCACGGAGGCGCCGGTGGCGAGTCCGTCGAGGCCGTCGGTGAGGTTCACACCGTTCGACATCGCCAGGATCATGAACAGCGCCCAGACCACGAACAGCACCGGGCCGATCGACCAGCCGAAGTCCTGGACGAAGGAGAGCTTGGTGGAGGCCGGGGCGTTGCCGCGCACGTCCTTGAACTGCAGGGCCAGGACGGCGAAGGCGATGCCGACGATCAGCTGGCCGGCCATTTTGGCCTTGGCCCGCAGACCCAGTGAGCGCTGCTTGACGATCTTGATGTAGTCGTCGAGGAAGCCGACCAGGCCCATGCCCGCCATGAGGAACAGCACCAGCAGACCGGAGGCGCTCGGCCTCTCGCCGGTGATCACCTTCGCCAGGGCGTACGCGATGAGCGTGGCCAGGATGAAGGCGATGCCGCCCATGGTGGGGGTGCCGCGCTTGCCGTGGTGGCCGCGCGGACCGTCGTCCCGGATGAACTGCCCGTACCCCTTGCGGGCCAGCAGTTTGATGAGCAGCGGGGTGCCGATCAGGGTCAGGAAGAGCCCGATGACTCCCGCGAAGAGGATCTGCCTCATCGGCCGGTGACCTCGCCCTCGGCGCGGTGGTCGAGGAGCGCCTGGGCGACCCGCTCGAGACCGACCGACCTGGAAGCCTTCACCAGCACGACGTCTCCCGGACGCAGTTCACTGCGCAACAGGTCGACCGCCGCTTGCGCGTCGGACACGTGCACCGACTCCTCACCCCACGAACCCTCGTTGTAAGCGCCCAGCTGCAGCCAGGACGCTTCCCTGCCCCCGACTGCCACGAGCTTGCTGACGTTGAGCCGGACGGCGAGCCGTCCGACCGCGTCGTGCTCGGCGAGCGAATCGTCACCCAGCTCGGCCATCTGGCCGAGCACCGCCCACGTACGACGCCCCTGGCCCATGGCCGCGAGCGCGCGCAGGGCGGCTCGCATGGATTCGGGGTTCGCGTTGTAGGCGTCGTTGACGACTGTCACGCCGTCAGGACGCTCGGTGACCTCCATGCGCCAGCGGGACAGCGTGCCCGCCTCGGAGAGCGCGGTGGCGATCTCGTCGACGGACATGCCCAGCTCATGGGCGACGGCGGCCGCGGCGAGCGCGTTCGACACGTGGTGCTCACCGTACAGCCGCATGGTCACGTCACTGCACCCGGTGGGTGTGCGAAGGATGAAGGAGGGCCGGCCATTCTCCATGAGCCGGACATTCTCGGCACGTACGTCCGCGTCGGCGGCCTCGCCGAAGAGCACCACCCGGGCCTTCGTACGGGACGTCATGGCCCGTACGAGCTGGTCGTCGGCGTTGAGGACGGCCACGCCGCCCTCCTCGGCCGGCGGCAGCGCCTCGACCATCTCGCCCTTGGCCTCGGCGATCTGCTCGCGTCCGCCGAACTCGCCGATGTGGGCGGTCCCGACGTTCAGCACGAGGCCGATGCGCGGCGGGGTCAGGCCGGTGAGGTACCGGATGTGGCCGATGCCGCGCGCACCCATTTCGAGGACCAGGTGTTCGGTCTCCTCGGTGGCGCGCAGCGCGGTGAGCGGCAGACCGATCTCGTTGTTGAGGGATCCGGGCGTCCAGACCGTGGGGGCCTTGTGCTCCAGCAGCTGGGCGATCAGGTCCTTGGTGGAGGTCTTGCCGGCCGAGCCGGTGAGCGCGACGACCTTGGTGCCGAGCCGTTCGACGACGGCGCGCGCCAGGGCGCCCAGCGCCTCGGTGACGTCGTCCACGACGATGGCGGGTACGCCGACGGGGCGGGTCGCCAGTACGGCTGCCGCCCCCGCGTCGACGGCGCGCGCGGCGAAGTCGTGGCCGTCGACGCGCTCGCCCGCGAAGGCGGCGAAGAGGCTGCCGGGCCGGACCTCGCGGGAGTCGATGACGACGGGGCCGGTCACCCGCAGGGCGCTGTCCGGTATGTCGTGCGACTGCCCGCCGACGATCCCGGCGATCTCGGCGAGGGAGAGGGCGATCACCGGGCCACCTCGCCGTCGTGGGCCGGTGCGGCGCTCAGGATCGCGGTGCGGAGCACCTGGCGGTCGTCGAAGGGGCGCACCACTCCGGCGATGTCCTGGCCCTGCTCGTGGCCCTTGCCGGCGACGAGCACGGTGTCGCCGGGCTTGGCGCGGGCGACCGCCGCGGCGATGGCCGAGGCACGGTCGGCGTCGACCAGGACGTCGCCGCGCTCGTGCGCGGGCACCTCGGCCGCGCCCGCGAGCATCGCGGCGAGGATCGCGAGGGGGTCCTCGGAGCGCGGGTTGTCGGAGGTCAGTACGGCGGTGTCGGCGAGGCGGGCGGCGGCGGCGCCCATCGAGGGCCGCTTCTGCTTGTCGCGGTCGCCGCCGCAGCCGAGCACGATGTGCAGTTCGCCCTCGGTGACCTTGCGCAGCGCGCGCAGGACCGATTCGACGGCGTCCGTCTTGTGGGCGTAGTCGACGACGGCGAGGTACGGCTGGCCCTCGTCCACGCGCTCCAGGCGGCCCGGGACGCCGGGGACGGCGGCGATGCCGTCGGCGGCGGTCTGCGGGTCCACGCCGGCCACGGCGAGCGTGACGATCGCGGCGAGCGTGTTGGCGACGTTGAAGGGGCCCGCCAGCGGGGCTTTCGCGGCGATGCGCTCGCCCTGGGGACCGACCGCCGTGAACGTACTGGTGAACGGGCCGACTTCGACGCCCTCGGCGCGCCAGTCGGCGTCCGGGTGGCCCTCGGCGGAGAAGGAGGTGACCGGGACGCCGGACTCGGTGATGAGCCTGCGCCCGTACTCGTCGTCGAAGTTGACGACGCCCACCCTGCTGCGCTCCGGGGTGAAGAGACGCGCCTTCGCCTGGAAGTAGTCCTCCATGTCGGAGTGGAATTCCATGTGCTCGGGGCTCAGGTTGTTGAAGACCGCGACGTCGAAGACGCAGCCGTCGACCCGGCCGAGCACCAGCGCGTGGCTGGAGACCTCCATGGCGACCGCCTCGACGCCGCGTTCGCGCATGACGGCGAACAGGGCCTGGAGGTCGGTGGCCTCGGGGGTGGTCCGCTCGGACTTGATGCGCTCGTCGCCGATGCGCATCTCGACCGTGCCGATGAGGCCGGTCAGCCTCCCGGCCGCCCGCAGACCTCCCTCGACGAGGTACGCCGTGGTGGTCTTGCCGGACGTGCCGGTGATGCCGAGCTGGAGCAGGGCGTCGCCGGGGTGGCCGTAGATCTCGGTGGCGAGCTCGCCCATCCGGCCGCGCGGGTCGTCGACGACCAGGGCCGGCAGGCCGGCCTCGGCCGCGCGTGCGGCGCCCGCCGGGTCGGTGAGGATCGCGGCCGCGCCGAGACCCGCCGCCTGCGTGGCGAAGTCGGCGCCGTGCAGGCGCGCCCCCGGGAGGGCGGCGTACAGGTCGCCGGGCCTCACCGCACGGGAGTCGTGCGTGATACCGGTGACCTCGACGGCGCTCTCGGCGGCTCGGGCCTCGATACCCAGCCGCTCGGCCAGCTCCCCGAGGGGTGTCGGGCGGACCTGGACCGGCCGGGGCGCTCCGGGGTACGTCACCGGGGCGTCCTTCTGGGTGGTTTGGGACTGATCAGCGTGTGGCACGGCGGTGAGCGTACCGGGCGTACCCGGCCCCTCGCGAAACGAGGGGTGCCGACGCGGAGCGGGGTCTTCTTGGTTCCCGGGGTACGGGGTGATCGTTGTCACTGGTGGTCCTGAGTCACTCGCCGGGCGTGAAGGACACCGGCAGCCGGGCGGGCTCGCTGCCGGTCGGTGCGACCTGGAGGGTCTTGAGTGCGAACTCCATGACCTGCTTGTAGACGGGGCCGCAGATCTGGCCGCCGAAGTAGCTGCCTCTGGTGGGGTTCTGGATGGCGCAGTACACGGTGACCCGCGGCTTGTCCGCGGGGGCGAAACCGGCGAAGGACGCGGTGTAGCCCTTGTAGCGTCCAGTGGCCGGATCCACCCGGTTGGAGGTTCCGGTCTTGCCGCCGACGCGGTAGCCGGGGATGCGGGCCTTGGTTCCCGTACCCTCCTCGTCGTCGACGACCGACTCCAGCATGGTGGCCAGGGTCCTGGCGGTCTTCTCGCTCACCACCCGGCTCTTCCCGGGCTCGGGGGCGGGCGTGAAGCGGCCGTCGGGTCCCTTGGTGCCGCGGACCAGGGTTGGCTGGATCCGTACGCCGCCGTTGGCGATCGTCGAGTAGACGGAGGCCGCCTGCATGGCGTTGAGCGAGAGTCCCTGGCCGAACGGGATCGTGTACTGCTGCGAGGTGCTCCAGTCGCCGGGGGCCGCGAGGATGCCCGCGGTCTCGCCGGGGTAGTGGAGCCCGCTGGGACGGCCGAGGCCGAACTTGCGCAGGTAGGAGTAGAGGACCTGGTTGGCCTGCGCCCGGGTCTTGCCGAGCTGTTCGGTCGCCAGGATCGTGCCGATGTTGCTGGACTTGGCGAGCACGCCGTTGAGCGTCAGGTACCAGGTGGGGTGGTCGATGTCGTCCTTGAACAGGCGGTCGCCGCGGTGCAGCCGGTTGGGTACGACGACATGGGTGCCGGGCACCGCCGCGTTCTCCTCCAGCACCGCGGCCATGGACATGACCTTGGCGGTGGAGCCCGGTTCGTACGCGTCCTGGAGGGCGGCGTTGCCCATGGCGGCCGCGTCGGCCTGCGAGAGGTCGTTGGGGTCGAAGCCGGGGGCGTTGGCCATGGCGAGGACCTCGCCGGTGCGGGTGTCCTGGACTATCACGTAGCCGCGGTCCGCCCCGGACTTCTCCACCTGCTCGGCGATGGCGTCCTGGGCGGCCCACTGGATGTCGCGGTCGATGGTCAGCTCGATGTCGGAGCCGGGGACGGCGGGGACCTCGCGGGCGCCGACCGTGGGAACCCTGCGGCCGCCGGACTGGGCGTACTTGATCTCGCCGTCCTTGCCCGCGAGCTCCTCGTCCAGCTGGGTCTCCAGGCCGCCCGCGCCCTTGCCCTCGGCGTTGACGTAACCGAGTATCCCGGCGGCGAGGTCGCCATTGGGGTAGACGCGCTTGCTGCTGGCCTCCTGGAAGACACCGGCGAGCACGTCGACGCCCTTGCCGCCCCTGGCCTTGTCCGCACTGGCCTTCTTGGCAAAGACGCTCTTGAGGTCCTTGATCTGCTTCCAGATCTGCGGGGTCTGGCGGCGGGCCAGGACGGCGTACCTGCTCTTGGGCGTCCTGAGCTTCTGCACCAGTTCGGCCGCGTCCTTGCGCAGGATGGGCGCGAGGATCTCCGCGGCCCGCTCGGGCGTGTCCGGGGCCCTGGTGAACTTGGCGGTGAACATCGACGGGTCGGCCGTGATGTCGTGCGCGTCGACGCTGGTGGCCAGGGCGATGCCGCTGCGGTCGGTGATCTTGCCGCGCTCGGCGGCCAGGGTCGAGGTGAAGTACCGGTTCTTCTCGGCCTTGGCGGCGTACGCGCTCGCGTCCACGGCCTGGACCTGGAGCAGCCGTACGACGAAGGCCAGCATGACCAGGGTCAGTCCGACGCCGACCAGCCGCAGCCGGGGCCTGGGGCTGCCGAGCTGCAACGAGCGGGCGGCCCTGGGCGCGGGACGCGGCCGCCCCGCCGGGGGGCGCGTCCCGGGCCGCGCTGCGGGCCTCGGGCGCCCGCCGCTGTGCGGTCGCCCGGGGCCGGGCACGCGACGGCGCGGTGGTTCCTGAGGGGGCACTGCGTCACCTGCCGGGGGTCGTGATCGGCTTCGCGGACGGGCTCACGGGACGGGAACGGCCGCGGGAGGAACGGCGGCCGCAGAGGGCGCGGGCGGCGCCGGCGCCTGCGGGGAGAAGACCGCCAGGGGCGGGCCGGGATCGGGCGGGCTCAGCGGCACGGAACCGGGCAGGCTCAGCGGCACGGGACCGGCGGCGGTTTCGGCAGTCGCTCTGGACGGTACGCCCCGGACCGTACCGTCGGGGCCGAGGAAGGCGGGGCTGCCGCCGGGCACCATGCCGAGTTCGCGCGCCCTGCGCTCCAGCGCGCCGGGCGCGGACCGGTCGTCCACGTCCTGCTGGAGCGCCTGCTCCTCGTCGGTCAGCTCGGTGGTCCGCTTCTTGAGTTCACTCAGCTCGAACGAACCCTGGTTGAGCGAGGAATTCAGCAGCAGGAGGGTGATGAGGCCGCCGCCGAGCAGCAGCACGACCAGCAGCACGAAGGGGGTCCTGGCCGCCTGGGCCGGACCCGAGGGCATCAGCCGCGACAACCGCGCGGCCCGCCCCTTCAGCTGCTTGGCCGGTTCGGTCACAGCACGTCCTCCCGGATGCGCTGCGCCCCGCGCAGCCGGGCCGGGGCGGCGCGGCGGTTCTCCGCGACCTCTTCGTCCGTCGGCAGTTCCGCGCCGCGCGTCAGCAGCTTCAGCCGCGGCTGGTACCGCTCCGGCACGACGGGCAGACCGGGGGGCGCGGTGTTGGCGGCCCCGGCCGCGAAGACCTGCTTGACCAGGCGGTCTTCCAGCGAGTGGTACGAGAGGACCGCGATCCGGCCGTCCACGGCGAGCGACTTCACCGCCGCCGGGATGGCCCGCTCCAGCACGCTGAGCTCACCGTTGACCTCGATGCGCAGCGCCTGGAAGGTGCGCTTGGCGGGATTGCCGCCGGTGCGCTTGGCCGCCTGCGGCAGGGCGTCGCGGATCAGTTCGACGAGCCGGCCGCTGTTGCTGAACGGCTCCTTCTCGCGCTCGCGCACGATCGCCGAGACGATCCGCTTGGCCTGCTTCTCCTCGCCGTACTGGCGCAGGATCCGCACCAGCTCGCCCGGCGGGTAGGTGTTGAGGACCTCGGCCGCGCTGACGCCCGTCGTCTGGTCCATGCGCATGTCGAGCGGGGCGTCGTGGGCGTACGCGAAACCGCGCTCCCGCTCGTCGAGCTGCATCGACGAGACGCCGAGGTCGAAGAGGACGCCCTGGACGCGCGGGACGGAGAGGCGTTCCAGGACCTCGGGCAGCTCGTCGTAGACGGCATGCACCAGGGTGGCCCGGTCGCCGAACGGGGCGAGCCGCTCGGCGGAGAGCCGCAGCGCCTCCTTGTCCCGGTCGAGCGCGACGAGCCGCGCCGAGGGGAAGGCGGTGAGCAGGGCCTCGCTGTGTCCGCCGAGGCCGAGGGTGCAGTCGACGACCACCGCTCCCGGCTCGCCGAGGGCCGGGGCCAACAGGTCCAGGCATCGCTGGAGCATCACCGGGACGTGTCGGGTCTGGCTCATGCGCCCTCTCAGGTACCGGCGCGGTCGTGTACGTACGGCCTGGTCCCCACCCGCTCAGAAGGGGAAACGGCCTGCCGCCGCCGGGGAAGGGGCGTCGGCCGACCGGCGAGCGGGAGGAGGCCGGGCCGTACGTACGCCGCGCACGCGGGAGAAATTCGGAATGTGCGGTATGTGTCGGTAAGGCAGTAAGGGCACATCACGCCACCCACTTCGCGTCACTTTAGTCCACTCGTTCTCCCGGTCAATCAACGGGCCAGCGCGCCGCACGGCCTGGTTTTCACCCGTACGGAGGACGCACACCGACGCCCACGGGCCATCCTTGTGGGTTACCTCACAACAATCCTTGTTGACGTTCTTTGTCCCTTCTCACAGCGAGCCCGAGCCGCGCGTTCCTATTAACGTCTACGGCATGTCGACTTCTGCGCACCTTCCCGCCGATCCCGCCGTCGCGACGCCCTCCGCGGCACGTACCTCAGACACGGTCACCGACCGCCTCGTCGAAGCGAACCGGCAGTACGCAGCGGACTTCCGCGACCCGGGGATGGACGCGCGGCCCGTGCTGCACGTCGCCGTGGTCGCCTGCATGGACGCACGCCTGGACCTGCACAGCGCGCTCGGCCTCGAACTGGGCGACTGCCACACCATCCGCAACGCGGGCGGCGTGGTCACCGACGACGTCATCAGGTCCCTGACCATCAGCCAGCGCGCGCTCGGCACCCGCAGCGTCATACTCGTCCACCACACCAGCTGCGGCCTGGAGACCCTCACCGAGGACTTCAGGCACGAGCTGGAGGCCGAGGTCGGGCAGCGCCCGCCGTGGGCCGTGGAGTCCTTCCGGGACGTCGACCAGGACGTACGCCAGTCGATGCAGCGCGTGCGGACCTCGCCGTTCCTGCCGCACACCGACGACGTGCGCGGCTTCGTCTTCGATGTGTCCACCGGTCTGCTGCGGGAGGTCGACCCGGTGAAGTAGCGCGGCCGAGCGGACGAAAACCCGGCAACCCTCGACATACCACCCTCAGTTATCCACAGGCGAGTGACACGAAGCGGTAACGGCAACAACAATGCGGGTGTGACATCGCGCCGGATCCGTCCGCGCGTGATGTCCGTGTTCCGGGGTGGGCCGTTCCGTCGTCGTGGCGCCGGCCCTTAATGGTGTATCCCCTGCTCGTCAAGAGCTCGGGGAAGGGGCCGAGGAGGGCCGGGTGACGACCTATGACGATCGAGCGAGCCTCACAGATCTGACCACCACAGCGGAGCGCATCCGCAGGTCGGTGGAGGGTGTGATCGAGGGCAAGCCGGAGGTCGTACGGCTTTCTCTGACCGTGCTCCTCGCCGAGGGGCATCTGCTCATCGAAGACGTGCCGGGCGTGGGCAAGACGATGCTCGCCAAGGCGCTCGCCAGATCCGTCGACTGCTCGGTACGGCGGATCCAGTTCACGCCGGACCTGCTGCCTTCGGACATCACCGGTGTGAGCATCTACGACCAGCAGCGGCGCGACTTCGAATTCAAACCGGGCGCGATCTTCGCCCAGGTCGTGATCGGTGACGAGATCAACCGCGCCTCGCCGAAGACCCAGTCCGCGCTGCTGGAGTCGATGGAGGAGCGCCAGGTCACCATCGACGGGCAGACGTACGAACTGCCCACGCCCTTCATGGTGGTCGCCACGCAGAACCCGGTGGAGATGGAGGGCACCTACCCGCTGCCCGAGGCCCAGCGCGACCGCTTCATGGCGCGGGTCTCCATCGGCTACCCGAGCGCGGAGGCCGAGCTCCAGATGCTGGACGTGCACGGCGCCGCCTCACCGCTCGACGACCTCCAGCCGGTGGCGCACGCCCACGAGATCCTGAAGCTGATCGACGCGGTCCGCACGGTCCACGTGGCCGACGCGGTGCGGCGGTACGCCGTGGAGCTGGTCGCGGCCACCCGCAGCCACCCCGACCTGCGGCTCGGCGCCTCGCCCCGCGCCACACTGCACCTGCTGCGCGCCGCCAAGGCGTCCGCCGCGCTGAGCGGGCGCGACTACGCGCTGCCCGACGACGTACAGGCACTCGCGGTGGCGGTGCTCTCGCACCGGCTGCTGCCGACGGCCCAGGCCCAGCTGAACCGGCGTACCTCCGAGCAGGTCGTACTGGAGATCCTCCAGCGCACCGCCGTACCGACGGCCGCGGCGCCCGACGGTGGCTACGCCACGGGGCGGGCGACGGCGACGCCGCCTTCCGGTGCTCCGCTGTACGGTCACCAGCAGCCCGGCGTACGGCGACTGTGATGGCGGCCGGGGGGCCCGCCGCGCCCGCCGCGGCCACCGTGCCCGCCGGGGCGGACGGGGTCGGCGGGGCGGACGGGGTCGGCGGCAGCGGCGACGAGGGCGGGAAGGGCGGCCTGCGGGCCGCGCTCTCGGGACTGACCACGCGCGGCCGGTCGTTCCTGGCGGCGGGCGTGGCCGCCGCGGTGTGCGCGTACGTCCTGGGCCAGGCGGACCTGCTGCGGGTCGGGCTGCTGCTCGCCGTGCTGCCGCTGGTCTGCGTGGCCGTGCTGTACCGCACGCGCTACCGGGTCGCGGGCAGCAGACGGCTGACGCCGTCGCGTGCGGCGACGGGCTCGGAGGCGCGCGTGCACCTGCGACTGGACAACGTCTCCCGGCTGCCCACCGGTCTGCTGATGCTCCAGGACCGGGTGCCGTACGTCCTGGGGCCGCGGCCCCGGTTCATCCTCGACCGGGTGGAGGCGGGCGGCCGGCGCGAGGTGTCCTACCGGGTCCGCTCGGACCTGCGCGGGCGCTACCCGCTGGGCCCGCTCCAGCTGCGGCTGACGGACCCCTTCGGCATGTGCGAGCTGACCCGCTCGTTCAGCGCGTACGACACCCTGACCGTGATCCCGCGCGTCGAGGCGCTGCCCGCCGTGCGGCTGACCGGCGAGGCGCCGGGATACGGCGACGGGCGCAACCGTTCGCTCGCGCTGGCCGGCGAGGACGACGTCATCCCGCGCGGCTACCGGCACGGTGACGACCTGCGCCGCGTGCACTGGCGCTCCACCGCGCGCTACGGCGAGTTGATGGTGCGCCGCGAGGAGCAGCCGCAGCGCGCCGGGTGCACGGTGCTCCTGGACACCCGGCGGGCCGCGTACCAGGGGGCCGGGCCGGACTCGGCCTTCGAGTGGGCGGTGTCGGGGGCGGCTTCCGCCCTGGTGCACATGCTCGAACGGGGCTATTCGGTGAGGCTGTTGACCGACACCGGGAATTCGGTGCCCGGTGAGGGTGCCGGCGGTTTCGCCGGGGCCACCCAGGAGACGGCCGACTCCGCCGGGCTGATGATGGACACGCTCGCCGTCGTCGAGCACTCGGACGGCGCGGGACTCTCCGCGGCGTACGACGCGCTGCGCGGTGGGAAAGAAGGTCTCCTGGTCGCCTTCTTCGGTGACCTGGACGAGGGCCAGGCGGCCGTGGCGGCGCGCATGCGCCCGCGCAGCGGGGCCGCCGTCGCCTTCGTACTGGACAGCGGGGCCTGGGCGCCGGGGAAGGATCCGGTCCAGGGCCGGTCGGCGGCCGCCGCGGGCCTCATGGCACGCGTGCCGGCCGCCGCCGAGGAGCGGGTCAGGCCGTTGCGCGAGGCGGGGTGGACGGTGCTGACCGTGCCGCCCGGCATGCTCCTCGCCGACCTGTGGCGGATGGCGGAACGACAGCGCGCCGGTACGGGGGGCTCTCCCGCCGACGGCGCGGCAGGTACGAGTGGGGGCTGGTCATGAGCGGTCGCGGACGGCTGGCGCTGTGCGCCACGGCGGCCACCCTGATGACGGCGGGCGCGCTGCTGCCGTTGATCAACAAAACGTCCTGGTTCCTGACGGCGGTCGTCGCGGTGGTGATCCAGGCGGGGGTGGGCGCGCTCGCCCGGCGGGTGCCGCTGGCCCGGCCGCTGACCGTGACCGTCCAGGCGTTCGTGGCGCTGGTGATGCTCACCGTGGTGTTCGCCATGGACTCGGCGATCGGCGGGGTGCTGCCGGGACCCGAGGCGTTCCAGGAGTTCGCACGGCTGCTGACGACGGGCGCCGAGGACGTCGGGCGGTACGCCATCCCGGCGCCCGCGACCGAGGGCATCAGGCTGATGCTGATCGGCGGCGTCCTGCTGATCGCTCTGGCCGTGGACGCGCTGGCGGTGACGTTCCGCAGCGCGGCCCCGGCCGGGCTGCCGTTGCTGGCGCTCTACTCGGTGGCCGCCGGGCTCTCGCCGGGTGGCGCGAGCTGGCTGTGGTTCGTGCTGGCGGCCTCCGGCTACCTGCTGCTCCTGCTGGCCGAGGGACGGGACCGGCTCTCCCAGTGGGGCCGCGTCTTCGGCGGTGCGCCGCGCACCGGGGGACGCACGGCAGCCGCCGGATTCGAGACGGCGGGCGGCTCCGCGCCGGCGCCGGTCCGTACGGGCCGGCGCATCGGCGCGGTGGCGCTGGGCATCGCCCTGGCCGTCCCCGCGTCCCTGCCCGCTCTGGACGGCGGGCTGCTGGGCGGCGCGGGCGGCGGGAGCGGTGGCGGTTCCGGCGGCGGGACCATTTCTGCGGTCAACCCGCTGGTCTCGCTCCAGAACAGCCTGAACCAGCCCGAGGACCGCGAGGTGCTGCGGTACCGCACGAACACGCAGGACACCGAGGACTTCTATCTGCGGATCGTCGCGCTGGACCAGTTCGACGGATCCGCCTGGAAGTCGGCGGAACGCAGGATCGACGACGTACCGGACCGGCTGCCCCGCCCGCAGGGGCTCAGCACCGACGTCCGTACGACCGAGATCAACTCCACCGTCTCGGCGGCCGGCTGGTACTCCCAGAGCTACCTGCCGCTCCCCTACCCGGCGACGCAGGTGGGCATCGACGGCCGCTGGCGTTACGAGCCGTCCGGGCGCACGCTCGTGGGCGACGGTGGCCAGACCACCCGCGGCGTGCGCTACACGGTCAGCAGCCTGACAGTGCGGCCGACCCGCGAGCAGCTGGCCGCGGCCACCACGCCGCCGGCCGGTCTGCTGCGCGAGTACACCAAGATTCCCGAGGCGCTGCCCCAGGTGGTGAGGTCGACCGCGCTCGACGTGACGAAGGGCGCCTCGAACGACTACGAGCGGGCGGTCAGGCTCCAGGACTGGTTCGCCTCCGACGGCGGCTTCAGGTACGACACGCAGGTGCAGTCGGGCAGCGGTACGGCGGCGATCGTCCGTTTCCTCAGGGACAAGGAGGGCTTCTGCGTCCACTTCTCGTTCTCGATGGCCGCCATGGCCAGGACGCTCGGCATCCCGGCGCGGGTGGCGGTGGGCTTCACGCCCGGCACCTCGCAGTCCGACGGCAGCATGTCGGTCGGTCTGCGTGACGCGCACGCCTGGCCGGAACTGTACTTCGAGGGCGTGGGGTGGACGCGGTTCGAACCGACGCCGTCCCGGGGCTCGGTGCCGGAGTACACCCGCCAGGACACCCCGTCCGGCTCCGCGTCCGACCCCGCGCAGGCACGGCCGAGCGCCTCGGCCGCGCCTTCGGCGGCACCCAGCGTCACCGACAGCTGCCCTCCGCAGATGCGGAAGCTGGGCGAGTGCGGCGGGGCCGCGCAGCAGGGCGGGGCCGGTCCCACCGACACGGGGATTCCCGTCGGCCGGCTGGCCCTGCTGGCGCTGGCCGTGGTGCTCGTGGTGCTGCTGCCTCTGCTGCCGTTGCTGTGGCGGAGCCAGGTGCGTACGCGGCGGCTGGGGTCCGTGGGACGCGCGCCCGCGGACGTGGCCGCCCGTACGCTGTCCGGCTGGCGCGAGATCACCGATTCGGCGTGGGACTACGGCGTCGCGCCCGACGAGTCGCAGACGCCGCGCAAGGCCGCCGCGCGGATCGTGCGCCTCGGCGGGCTCGACGGTGCGCCGGCCGATGCGGTGCACCGGGCGGCGGGCGCGGTGGAGCAGGTGCTCTACGCTCCGCGGCCTGCTGTCTCGGGCAACCTCACCGAGGAGGCCCGGCAGGTGCGGGCGGGTCTGCGGGCCGCGGCGGGACGCGGGGCACGCCTGCGGGCTGTTCTCGCACCGCGCTCGGCTGTCCGGGTGGCCTGGGCGGTGTCGGCGCGCTGGGCCGCCGTGAGGAGCCGGTGGGGCGCGAGCCGCTGGACCGTGGAGCGGTGGGCGGGCGCCCTGCGGCGCCGCCCGTCCCGGCAGCGCGGCTGACGGGACGGGCCGTACAGGCCCGGATACGAGTGAGGGGTGACCGCCCGGAGGCTCACCATCACCGTCGAACCCATGGAAGGCGACCGCCACACCTGCGGCACCACCTACCAGGGC